>JAGRHK010000380.1 GCA_020444985.1 Candidatus Competibacteraceae bacterium | reverse complement strand
CTGCGGCGTTGCCGTCGGCGCAACCATTCTTGAAGCCTACAACCGCGCTTATCAGGCCGATCCCACGTCCGCGTTCGGCGGCATCATCGCCTTCAACCGGCCCCTGGACGAGATGACCGCCAAAACCATCGTCGAACGCCAGTTTGTCGAAGTCATCATCGCTCCGGAGGTCATGCCGGAAGCTTTAACGGTCACGGCGGGCAAACAGAATGTGCGTGTGCTGGCCTGCGGCCTCTGGGATATCGACCGGGCGCCGGCCTGGGACTACAAGCGGGTTACCGGTGGTTTGCTGGTGCAGGACCGCGATTTTGGCCAAGTCGCGCTTTCCGCATTGCAAGTCGTCACCAAACGCAAGCCAAGCGACGAAGAAATGGCCGACCTGCTGTTTGCCTGGCAGGTAGTGAAGTTCGTCAAATCCAACGCGATCGTCTACGGTCGGGACGGCATGATTCTAGGCGTCGGCGCTGGGCAGATGAGCCGGATCTTTTCAGCGCGTATTGCCGCCATGAAGGCGCAGGAAGCAAAACTGGAGCTGCACGGCGCAGCGCTGGCGTCAGACGCCTTCTTCCCGTTCCGGGACGGCATTGATCTGGCGGCGGAGTTTGGCATTACCGCCGTTATTCAGCCGGGTGGCTCCATGCGCGACAGCGAAGTCATCGCCGCTGCGGATGAGTACAACATGACGATGGTCTTTACCGGCATGCGGCATTTTCGGCATTAAATTTCAGGCGCTGACGCAAGGAGACATTGATGAATATCCTGATCATCGGCGGCGGCGGCCGCGAACATGCTTTGGCCTGGAAAGCGGCGCGCTCCAGCCGGGTCAACCAGGTCTATGTGGCGCCGGGCAACGCCGGCACGGCGCGGGAACCCAAGGTCACCAATATCGCCATTACCGCCGATGACACGCCGGACCTGTTGCAATTTGCCCGCGATCACCACATCGACCTGACGATTATCGGGCCAGAAGTGCCGTTGGCGCTGGGCATTGTCGACCAGTTCGCTCAGGCGGGCTTGCCCTGCTTTGGTCCCTCCAAAGCTGCGGCACAATTGGAAGCTTCGAAAGCTTTTGCCAAGGATTTCCTGGCTCGTCATCGTATTCCGACCGCCCGTTACCAAAGTTTCACGGACCCGGACTTGGCGGAAGATTACATCCGGGCCATGGGCGCGCCGGTCGTGGTGAAAGCCGACGGACTCGCCGCTGGCAAGGGCGTCATTCTGGCGCAGAGCGAGGACGAAGCCATCGCCGCCGCGCGCGGGATGTTGAACGGCGCGGACTTCGGCGCGGCGGGGCATCGGGTGGTCATCGAGGAATTCCTGACCGGCGAAGAAGCCAGCTTCATTGTGATGGCTGACGGGGAATTCATCCTGCCGCTGGCTTCTTCTCAGGATCACAAGGCCCGCGATAATGGCGACCGGGGACCGAACACTGGCGGCATGGGCGCGTATTCCCCCGCCCCGGTTGTGACCCCGGAATTGCATGATCGAATCATGGCCGAAATCATTGAACCGACGGTGCGCGGCATGGCGGCGGAAGGATGTCGCTATGTCGGTTTCCTCTACGCCGGAGTCATGGTGACCGCCGATGGTCCTAAAGTGCTGGAATACAATTGTCGGCTGGGCGACCCGGAAACCCAGCCGTTGCTCCTCCGGTTGCGCTCCGATCTAGTCGAACTATGCAAGGCGGCGCTGGAAGGACACTTAAGCGAAATTGCGATCGATTGGGATCCGCGTCCAGCGCTGGGGGTGGTAATGACTGCGGCCGGTTATCCGGGCCGCTACCGGCAGGGCGATGTGATCTCCGGTCTGCCGGCTCATGATGAAGAACTGAGTGATGACCTCAAGATCTTCCACGCTGGAACGGCGGAAGCGAAGGACGGTCATATCGTCACCCATGGCGGACGGGTGCTGTGCGTCACCGCGCTCGGCGCTACCGTCGCCGAAGCGCAAAGCCTGGCTTATAACGGCGTCAAGCGCATCCATTGGGATGGGGCATATTACCGTACCGATATCGGCTACCGCGCTGTTGCGCGCCACGCAAGCTAAGCCGTCAACCCTTTCACTCAAGGACAAACATCACGGTCAGGAGAACCATGGCCGCACAATTTCCTCCCGATTCCGTTGGTCTGATCACGTCCCATACCGCCCCTTTCACTGAACCGCTGGCGCTGGATTGTGGCCGGACCTTGGCCGATTATGAAATCGTCTATGAAAGCTATGGAACGCTCAATGCGGACCGTAGTAATGCGGTGTTGATCTGCCATGCCCTTTCTGGCGATCATCATGCCGCCGGCTTTTACGAGGGCAGCGATCCCAACAAGCCGGGCTGGTGGGATAACTGTATCGGCCCCGGCAAGCCTATTGATACTCGGTCTTTTTTTGTGGTGTGCTGCAATAACCTGGGTGGCTGCA
The DNA here is from genome assembly GCA_020444985.1 of Candidatus Competibacteraceae bacterium. GTDB lineage: Bacteria > Pseudomonadota > Gammaproteobacteria > Competibacterales > Competibacteraceae > UBA2383. Next base: position 376 of record JAGRHK010000380.1, on the reverse strand, counting down.
AAGGCTCCACCGGACCCACCTCGATCAATCCGGACAGCCGAAAACCGTATGGACCGGACTTTCCCATCGTCACCGTCAAGGACTGGGTGCGCAGCCAGGCCCGACTCGCCGATCGCCTCGGCATCCAGCAGTGGGCCGCCATCATTGGCGGCAGCCTGGGCGGGATGCAAGCCATGCAGTGGGCCATTACCTTTCCTGAGCGGATTCGTCATGCCCTGGTGATCGCCGCCGCCCCCCGCTTGTCGACGCAAAACATTGCCTTCAACGAAGTGGCTCGCCAGGCTATTTTGTCCGATCCTGATTTTCATCACGGCCACTACTACGAATTCGGCGTGTTACCACGGCGTGGATTGATGATTGCCCGGATGCTGGGCCA
>JAGRHK010000037.1 GCA_020444985.1 Candidatus Competibacteraceae bacterium | reverse complement strand
AGATTCACACGATCTATATGTCCAGTCGCGTCGTCAGGAATACCTCGGGGAATGTTGGCTCTGTAGAAAGTATTCTGCTGGACATCACCGAACGCAAACAGATCGAAACCGCATTACATGCCGCCATGGTTGCTGCGGAAACCGCCAACCAGGCCAAGAGTGAATTTCTGGCCAACATGAGCCATGAGATCCGCACGCCGATGAACGGAGTCATCGGCATGAGCGAGATGCTGCTCAACATGCGCCTGACCGACGAGCAGCATAAAATGGTGCGCATTATCTACGACTCCGCGCAAACCCAGCTCGGTATTCTCAACGATATCCTGGATTTCTCCAAGATCGAAGCCGGCAAGCTGAACTACTCCATTGAACCCTTCGCCTTGCCCGAGTTGATCGAAAACACTTGCATTGGGTACCTCGGAGATGCACAGCGGAAAGGAGTGAGGCTACGGTACGATGTGGAATCCCAAATCCCTTCGATTCTCGCAGGGGACGGTTTGCGGGTTCGGCAGATCCTCAACAACTTTCTCAGCAATGCCATCAAATTCTCCAGCGGCCTGGAGCGCGCGGGGGATGTTGAAGTGATTGCGCGGCAGGCGGATGAAGAGGGCGGCCGGATCTGGGTGGAACTGGCGGTGCGCGACAATGGCATCGGTATGGATGCGGCGACGCAGGAACGGTTGTTCCATCCCTTCACCCAGGCCGATGCCTCGACCACGCGCCAGTACGGTGGGACGGGATTGGGCTTGGTGATTACCCAACGTCTGGCGGAAGCGATGGGCGGGGTGATCCAGATTGAGAGTACGTCCGGGGAGGGCAGCACCTTCACGGCCCGCCTGCCGTTTTCCCCGGCGGATGCGCCTGAATGCGGGATGTCCCTTGCGGCTGAGGCTGTGGCTGACGGGGTCCACTTCCTCCCCGGTTGTGCGGAAGCCGAAGTGATCAGGCAGAGGCGGCTGATCCTGGTGGCTGAAGACAACGCGATTAATCAGGAAGTGATCCGCCGGCAACTCGCCAGGCTGGGCTACTCCTGTGACATCGCCTCGGACGGGCAGGCCGCCTTTCACCAGTGGCAAACCGGGACCTATGACCTGATCCTGTCCGACCTGCACATGCCGCACCTGGACGGCTATCAGCTCGCCAAAGCGATTCGGCGCGAGGAAGCCCAGCGGGGTAGCGATCCTATCCCGATCCTGGCCTTAACGGCCAACGCGCTCCAGGGTGAAGCTGAGCGTTGCCGGGATGCCGGCATGGACGGCTACCTGGCTAAGCCAGCGACCTTGTCGCAACTGCGGGAACAACTCGCTTACTGGCTGCCGGTTGCGGCGGCGCCGAATCCAGTGGGTTCGACGATTGCAGCGCCCGCCCAGGCACCGGCAGAGGACGTGAAGGGCGCAGAGGCGCTCCCGGTGTTCGACCCGAGCATGCTGACGCAGATGGTGGGGGACAAACCCGCGATCCACCGTCGCCTGCTGGAGAAATTCCAGATCACGGCCCAGGCGCAAGCCGAGCGCCTGCGCGCCGCCCTGGCTGCGGGCGATGCCGCCGCCGTCGGCCAGATCGCGCACGCTCTCAAAGCCAACGCCCGCGCTGTCGGCGCCCGGCAACTGGGCGCGTGGTGCGAAAAACTGGAACAGGCCGGCAAAGCAGCAGACATACCTGCAGCTGCAGTACTATTCCCTGCGTTTGAATCGGCATTTGCAGCCATCAGAACGACTATCGCAGACCATTTTTCGCAAGAATGAAATCGGAGCCTTTGCGACGTCGATCAGTCAGTATGCTCGGGGTCACGCTGTCTGTTTCCAGCCACGGTGGACAACGGCTGGAAATGGGCAGGGAAGGGTGGAGAATTCCTTCAAACATCCATTGGGGTTAGCCAATCGCGAGGTTGCAGGAAGAACTCATACAGCCGCGCCTCGGGGCTGCCGGGTTGCGCGCGCCAGTTGTACTCCCAACGCACCTGGGGCGGCAGCGACATCAAAATGGACTCGGTTCGCCCGCCGGATTGCAAACCAAACAATGTGCCACGATCATAAACCAGGTTGAATTCGACATAGCGCCCGCGCCGGTAAAGTTGAAACTCCCGCTCCCGCTCGCCATAGGGCTGATCTCGTCGCCGTTCGATAATGGGTAAGTAAGCGGGCAGAAAGTGGTCGCCGATGCTGCGCATGAAGGCGAAGCATGGCGCGAAACCGCCCTCGTTCAAATCGTCGAAGAACAATCCGCCGATTCCACGGGGTTCATTGCGATGCTTCAGGAAGAAATACGCATCACAAGCGCGTTTGCAACGCGGATAAACCTCCGGCCCGAACGGTTCGCAAGCTGCGCGCGCGGTGCGATGCCAATGGACGCAATCTTCCTCAAAACCATAATACGGCGTGAGATCGAACCCGCCGCCAAACCACCAGACTGGCTCGGCATCGTCCCGCAACGCACTGAAGAAACGGACATTGGCGTGGGCGGTTGGAATATAGGGATTGCGCGGATGCGCCACCAGGGACACGCCCATCGCTGCAAAACCGCGTCCCGCCAGCTCCGGGCGTTGCGCGGTCGCCGAGGGCGGCAATCGGGTTCCCGTGACGTGGGACAGATTGATCCCGGCCTGTTCAAACAGTGCGCCCTCACGCAATACGCGGCTGCGGCCGCCGCCGGCTAATGCAGAATGAGACGCGGGACGCTCCCAGGCATCTTCGTGAAAGGTTGCGCCGCCATCGACGGCTTCCAGCGCGGCGGTCAAGCGGTCTTGCAAGTCCTGCAGATACGTCAGTACCTGTGAGCCATCAACTGACGAAACGCCGTCACGGTTCATCCGGCCTGCCGGGGACGCGGCAAAACCACCAGCGCCGTTTCCGAAACCCGATCCGGCGCGCGCAACGCCAACAGGAACAGCAGAACTGCCAAGCCGATCCATACGCTGGTGACCACGCTGACGTGAAACAGTGGGTGTAAGTAGAAAGGCATCAGCCACAGACTGGCGGTCAGAAAGCGCAGCAGCGCTTGTGACCAACTGATGCCTCGGCCATCGCGCCGGGTGATACGCAAGCGCCAGGCGCGCATCCCTAGCGTCTGACCACCCCAAACCCAGAAGCCGCCATAGAAAAAGAAGCAGACCAGCAGCAGATAGGTTTGAAAAAATGGGTTGCCGCGCAGTGGATTGTTAAGGGCCACTGCCGCGCTGCCCAACAACATCGCCACCAATCCCCAGGCCAATGCCGATGCAACCATCAAAACACCGATCAGTAACAGCCCATCGTACACGATCGCCGCCAGCCGGCGCGGCAACTTCGCCGGCGACAACGTGGGATAGCCAGCAGGTTCAGAGTGGGTTTCAGGCATGAATAATCCATCGCAGGCAGCAAACAAGACCGCCCTGACTATTTGGCAGATTCAGCGGTTGGCGCTCTTACCATGATGGCCATGACCAACCCTGTTCTTACTTGGCTGCCGGGGTGCGCCTTGATCCAGTGGCCATTGGCGTGGGTTTAGCGCCGCTGGTGGGGTAAGACGCGCCCAGCCAACCGTTGATTTCAACTACATCTTCCTCGGTCAACCGACCGGCCGCTTGCCGCAGCGTCAAAACATTGACGACGTAGGAGTAGCGAGAGGCGGCATAATCCCGTTCAGCCCGGTACACATCCGTTTCAGCATTCAACACGTCGACAATGGTGCGCGTTCCTACTTCATAACCCGCCTGGGTTGCTTCCAGAGCGCTGCGCGTGGAAACGCGCGTCTGATCGAGCGCCTTGATCTGGCCGATTGCGGTTTCCTGACCCCGGTAGGCATTGCGAACCGTGGTAATGGTGTTGCGTTGCAAATCTTCCAGACTTTGCCGGGATGCTTCATAGCTATGGGCCGCCTGGCGGGAGCGCGAAGATACTGCGCCGCCGCTATAAAGGGGAACCGTCAGTTGCAAATTGGCCTGACTGCTATAGGTATGATTAAAACCAGTGTCGACATCCGCGCGGCTGACGCTCAAGTCCAGGGTGGGGTAATGGCCGGCTTTCTGGAGTTTGATATTTTCCCGTGCTTGCTCCACGCCGAAACCAGCGCTTTGCAACGACAGATTATTCTCCATCGCCATGCGCACCCAGGCTTCCGGATCACTCGGTTTAGGCAACGTCAGCGGCATCCGTTCACCCAGGATGTTCAACTGCGCATATTCCTGACCGGTTAATTGCCGCAACTGCTCGCGCGTATCCGCCAACGTGTTGACTGCGCTGATTTCGGAGGACACCGCGCCATCAAAACGCGCCTGGGCATCATAAACATCGGTGATGGTCGCGAGCCCAACCTCGAATCGCCGGTTGGCTTGTTCGAGCTGGCGGGCGAATGCATTTTTCTCCGCCGTAACGAAAGTCAGACTATCCAACGCCGCCAATACGCTGAAGTAGGCTTGCGCAACCCGCAGGATCAAGTCGTTTTCGGCGTTGAGGAAATCAACATCCGCCTGACCGATGCTGGCCTCGGCGAGACGTTGCTGCACTTGGCTGCTTCGATTGTAGAGGGGTTGCACCACGCTGATCGCATAGCTATGGGTGTCGTAGGACGATTGACCAGGCGCCAAACCTGTAACGCCAAACGTGTTCCCCTGCGAGGCGACCACCCCAATATTTGGCAACAACAAAGCCCGCGCCTGGGGTTTGGCTTCCTGCGCGGCTTGTTGACTGGCGGCAGCAGCCTTCAGTACTGGATCGCTTTGCAGTGATTGACGATAAATTTGCAGCAGGTTTTCCGCCCCCACGGACGAACTGCACAGTATGGCAACGATAGCCGCCCCTGCTACATAACGCATATTGGTCATGGTGAATGGGCTTCCCCTGATATTTTTTTTGAAGGTCCCGACATCAGTACATCAGGCATTAAATCAAAATGTATTTCCTAACCTGAAGCCTGAAGCCTTGCCTTTCAGAACTCAAATGTTCTGGCTGGAGCAGTGCCTTGTAATGGGGACAGTTCAGTTTCAAACAGGCTTTCCTGTGTCCACTCGCGTTCGCCGACTCGGGTGATCAACAAGGCTTCCATCACGGGCGACTGGCCCGTCACGATAAACAACCGGCCGCCCAGGCTCAGGCTTTGACGCCAGACATCATCCACTTTGGCGACGGAGCCGGTGACGGCGATCGCAGGGTAGCGGCGCTCGCCCCAACCCTGACTGGCGTCGCCGGTATGCAAGGCGACATTGACGATGCCGTGGGTCTTGAGCTTTTTCTGCGCGGCTTCAATGAAATCGGGAACGATATCGACGCTGACGACATGACGGGCCAATTGCGCCAGGCAGGCGGTCAAATAGCCACTGCCTGTACCCACTTCCAGCGCCTGATCCATGGGTTGCAGCGCGAGCGCCTGAAGAATGCGGCCCTCGATATTGGGTTTTAACATCGCTTCGCCGTGGCCAATGGGGATGGCAACGTCGCTAAAAGCGAGATTGCGGTAGCGTTCCGGCGTGAAATCCTCGCGCGGCATCCGGGCCAGGGTATCCAGTACGCGCTGATCCAGCACCTCCCAGGGCCGAATCTGTTGCTCGATCATGTTAAAACGCGCCTGCTCAAAATTGAATGCGGTCATCGGTTCGGGATCCTGTTAACGCCTGGTTTTTGGGATTCTGGCGGGAGCGACGCCCCCAGGTTTGGGATTTGGGGATTCTAGCACAAGGCAGCGCGCTGCGATGTGGCTTACAAAAAGGTCGGCGCTGGCGTAAACAGGCGCTCTACTTCTGGAACCCGCTTTTTATCGACGAGGAACAGGATCACATGGTCTTCAGCCTGGATCATGGTATCGTGGTGGCAAATAATCACCTCGTCCTCACGAGCGACAGCGCCGATGGTGGTGCCCGGCGGTAAGCGGATTTCGTCCACACGCCGGCCGACGACCTTGGAGGTTTTGTAATCGCCATGCGCCACGGCCTCAATGGCTTCGGCAGCGCCTCGCCGCAGAGAATGGACTTTGGCGACATGGCCGCGGCGGACATGGGCCAGCAGGCTGCCAATTGTGGCCTGCTGCGGTGAAATAGCGACGTCGATAATGCCGGAGGATTCCACCAGATCGACATAGGAGACGCGGTTGATCAAGGCCATCACTTTGTGGGCGCCCATGCGCTTCGCTAACATGGCCGACAAGATATTGGCTTCATCATCATTGGTGACAGCGCAGAAAACATCCATATTTTCAATATTCTCTTGCCGCAGAAGATTTTCATCGGCAGCGTCGCCCTGCAATACAATCGCCCGACTGAGTTGTTCCGATAAGCGCCGGGCGGTAGCCGGATTATGTTCGATGACCTTGACCTGAAACCGCTCTTCCAAGCCCTGGGTTAACCGGGCGCCGATATGGCCGCCGCCGGCGATGATCAAACGTTTGACCATGCGGTCCAGCTTGCGCAACTCGCCGACAATCGCGCGGGCGTTTTTACGGGCCGCGATGAAGAAGACTTCATCGTCCGCTTCGATCAGCGTATCGCCTTCCGGAATGATGGGGCGGCCCTGCCGGAAAATGGCGGCGACCCGGATTTCAATGCCGGGCATGCGATCCGGCAGCGTGCGCAGCGCTTGGCCGACCAGAGAACTGCCCTGGTAGGCCTTGACGCCCATCAATCGAACCTGTCCTTCAGCAAACTCAAGAACCTGTAACGCTCCAGGATGTTCGATGATGCGCTGAATGTAATCGGTCACCAACTGTTCCGGGCTGATCAACACGTTGATGGGCAACGCCTGATCATTAAGCAATTGTTCCTGGTAGGCGAGATAACTGCCCGACCGGACCCGGGCGATCCGTCGCGGCGTGTTGAACAGCGTGTAGGCGACCTGACAGGCGATCATGTTGACTTCATCGTTGTCGGTCAGCGCAATCAGCATATCCGCATCCGCCATGCCCGCTTGCTCCAGCACGAACGGATGAGAGGCATGGCCGGCCAGCGTGCGAATATCCAGCCGGTCCTGAAGAATTTGCAAGCGCTCGGCATTGGCATCGACGACGGTGACATCATTCACCTCGCTTGCCAAAATGTGCGCGACCGAACTGCCCACCTGCCCAGCGCCGAGGATAACAATTTTCATGGGATGAAGTTTTTAAGTTTTAAGTTTATTTGGCTGGATTACTCGTCGAGCGCCTTCTTGGGATCGATGCCCAGAGCGCGCAGCTTGCGATAAAGGTTGGTGCGCTCCATGCCGACGCGTTCAGCCAGGCGGGCGACATTACCCTCGCATTCGCGAAACTGCTGCATTAGATAGTTCCGCTCGAATTGCTCGCGAGCTTCCCGCAGCGGCAGGTTCAGGGGAATATTGCCCATGTCATGGGATTTGGTCGTGGTCGCGCCACGCACTGCGGCATCCACTTCTTCCTGGGTAATTTCTTCCTCACTGCCCAGAATCAGCAGTCGTTGCACCAGATTCTTGAGTTCGCGGATATTGCCCGGCCAGTTGTAGTTGCGTAGCCGATTCTGGGCCGCCAGGGTAAAGTGACGATAGATCAGGTTTTCCTGGTCGACAAAATAACTGACATAATAATTAAGCAATTCCGGCACGTCCTCGATATGCTCGCGCAGCGGCGGCAGCTTGATGGGCACTACATTGAGTTGGTAGTACAAATCTTCGCGGAACCGTTCCAGCGCGACTTCCTGCTCCAGATCGCGATGCGTGGCGGTGACCACCCGCACGTTGACCCGCACCGCTTCTTTACCGCCAATCCGCAGGAAGGAGCCGTTTTCGAGCGCGCTGGCCAGCTTGGCTTGGGCCTCAAGATCCATATCGGCCAACTCGTCGAGAAACAGGGTGCCGCCACTGGCCTGTTCCAGCCGGCCATAGTGAATGCGCTCCCCCTGTTCCGAGCCAAATAACTCCAGACTGGCGTTTTCCCGGGCGATGGAACCCACGCCGACATCAATGAATGGCCCATCACGGCGCGGACTGTGGGCGTGCAGGAAGCGAGCGTAAACTTCCTTGCCGGTGCCCGGCTCGCCAAAGATCAACACCGGGGCATCGTGTTGGGCAATCTTCAACACCTGGGTGCGCAAACGCTGTACGACGTCGCTGCGCCCTACGGGTTCAGCGACCGTGCGCTGTTGACGGCGCAGATTCTGATTTTCCCGCGCCAGCCGGTCGGCCTCCAACGCTCGTTCCACGGTCAACAGCAGCTTGGCCATCGACAACGGCTTCTCAATGAAGTCATAAGCGCCCAGGCGGGTGGCTTCTACTGCGGTCTCCACCGTGCCGTGGCCGGACATCATGATCACTGGACAAGGCAAATGGTCGCCTTCGCTCCATTCCTTGAGCAAGGTAATGCCATCCGTGTCCGGCATCCAGATGTCGAGCAGGATCAGATCGGGCCGTTGCGCGCGGCGCGCTTCGCGGGCAGCGGCCGCGTTTTCCGCGCTCGCTACGCTATAGCCTTCATCTTCGAGAATTTCCTTCACCAGGTCGCGAATGTCAGGTTCGTCATCGACGACCAGAATATAGGGCGCGCTCATCCAGCCTCCTGATCGGTATTTAAAGGCTCGGCGGGAAGCACGGGCGTTATCGCAACACCCGTATCCTCATGGCGGAACGGCAAGCGGACCACAATCCGAGCGCCGCCTTCCAGCGGCGTTTCCAACTGGATCCAGCCGCCATGCTCCTCGACGATTTTTTTAACAACCGCTAATCCTAGCCCGGTTCCCTTGGGTTTGGTAGTCACATAAGGTTCAAAAGCGCTGGCTGACAAGTGGTCGGGGAATCCGGGGCCGTCATCGCGCACGCTCAATTCAGCGCAATCGGCCCCGGTCACATGCTCGCGTTGGGTGCAGATCCACAGCGTCGATCCCTGACCGTCGTGAATCGCCTCAATGGCGTTTTTCACCAGATTATGCAGTAATTGTCGCAAGCGACCTTTGTCCGCGTTGATCCACAGCGGTTCTTGGGTTAACTCCAGGCGGATTTCCACATTGGCGGGATAATCGCGATAAAGGTACAACACCTCGGCCACGAATTCGTTCAGCTCCAGCGGCGCCAGACGCAGCCGTGGCGGTCGAGCATACTCGTTAAAAGCGTCCACCATCTCCTTCATGGCCTGCACCTGTTGGACGATGGTGTGCGTACCGCGATCCAGCACCCGTCCCTGTTCCTCATCCATTTGTTTGAGATATTTGTGACGGATGCGTTCGGCAGCCAGTTGAATTGGGGTTAGTGGATTCTTGATTTCGTGGGCCAGGCGGCGCGCGACCTCGGCCCAGGCGGCATCGCGCTCCGCCTGCACCAAGTGCGTAATGTCGTCAAACACGATGACATGGCCACCCCGCAGCCCGACCGCATTCGGTAGCGAGCTGCCGCGACACATCAGAATGCGCCGGCCTGTGCTGCTGAA
>JAGRHK010000379.1 GCA_020444985.1 Candidatus Competibacteraceae bacterium | reverse complement strand
TTTCATGCCGCTTGAAGCTGCCCAGCGGCGCGTAGAACGTGCCGTCCGAGAGCGTGGCAAAGCGGGCTACGCCCATGTCGATGCCGACCGCACCGCCTTGCGGTAGCGGTTGTTCAACCTCTCGCTCGGTCTGAATCGACACGAACCACTTGCCGCAAGACTGGCTTACGGTGATGTTCTTCACCGTGCCCAGCACCTCGCGGCTGTTGCGGTAGCGCAGCCATCCCAGCTTGGGCAGGAACAGGCGGGAGTTGGCCTGATCGAGCTTGATCTGTTTTGGGTCGGGATAGCGGAAGCGATCCGACGGGCCCTTCTTCTTGAAGCGCGGGAAGTCCGCCCGCTGAGCGAAGAAGTGGGTGTAGGCCCGCTCCAAATCCTTGAGCGTCTGCTGCAAGGGATGGACTGGCGCATCCGCCAGCCAGGCCGTTTCCGTGCTGTTGCGCCACTCAGTAAGCCGCTTGCACAGTCCGGCGTAGCCGAGCTTCTTCTCGCCCTGCGCGTAGCGCTCTTTCTGCAACGCCAGCGCCTGGTTAAACACGAAGCGGCACGACCCGGCGAATCGGCGCATATTGCGCTGCTGTTCGCCGTTGGGCTGTAGCGCATATTGGTAGGCTTGAAGGCGTTTCATCGCGCAATTATATTTTGGTCTATGAGCAATGACAACGATATTCGGCACGGGCAGCACTGCGTTTTTAAGATGCACGTCCATTTGGTCTTTGTGACGAAATATCGGCGCAAAGTGTTCGACGGCGATGCGATAGATCGCTTGCGCGGGATGTTCGCCAAGGTCTGCACGGACTTTGAGGCGGCGCTGGTCGAGATGGACGGCGAGAACGACCATGTGCACTTGTTGGTGGAGTCCCCGCCGAAGGGGTCGGTATCGGCGCTGGTGAATAGCCTCAAGGGCGCATCCAGTCGGCGGCTGCGTAGCGAGCGGCCCGACATTAAAGAGCGGTATTGGAAAAACAGGCTTTGGTCGCCTTCCTACTTTGCCGCGTCCTGTGGCGGTGCGCCAATCTCCATCGTTCACCAGTACATTGCGCAACAGCAAACGCCACACTGAAAACCACAGACAAGGACGGCTACGCCGTCCGCGCTATCCTTCCCCGCTCTGAACGGCGGGGCTTGGCGCGCACCGGGTCAATTCAGCCAGCAGCCCAACAATAATCGGCGTTCGCTGATCATCCCAAGACAGGTTCAAACTCCACAAGCTATTGGTGTCGAGCAGATACATGACGTTTTACTCCGACTGCGGTCCCTCAACAATACACGTATCAAGGAACTCGCTGAAGCGGGCTTTTGCGTCCTGAATGGGCCAAGTTTTTATTGATTGCGCCTCATATAAACTAGTTATGTGACTCGCTTATGGTCCTTTAATCTTGGATTCAATCACGACTGCGTTTCGCTATTAACGAAATAAATGCAGAAATCTGGCAAAAATTTTATTTCATCAACTACGCTTTTCCTTGATCACCTAATTCCTGAATTTGCGTCTGCAAGGCTTTGCTCAGGAGGGATTTAACGCTGGAAAGGTTCAGCCCTCTCCAACTGCCCGTGGTGATGACAACAATAAAACGGTGATGAGACCGAATCCGGTTGCTTGGCGAACCGAGAATCGGCTGGAGGAGAGTGCATGTCTTCAGGAACACCCACGGCGATGCCGGAGGGCGTACAGACCTTCCCGCGCCTGCTTTTTCATCACGCTAAAGTGCGGGGAAACGCCCCGGCCATCCGTGAAAAAGATCTCGGCATCTGGCAAACCTGGACCTGGTCCGACGTGGCCGAACGTGTGCGCGCCCTGGCCAGCGGCTTGGCCGCGTTGGGCTTCAAGCGCGGCGATAACCTGGCCATCATCGGCGATAACCGTCCGTACCTCTATATGATGATGCACGCCGCTCAGTGTCTCGGCGGCGTGCCGGTACCGCTCTATCAGGATGCGGTCGCCGATGAAATGCTCTTCGTCCTCCAGGACGCCGCTATCCGCTTCGCTGCGGTCGAAGATCAGGAGCAAGTCGATAAACTGCTGGAAGTGTTGCATCTGGCGCCCAAGCTTGAACATATCGTCTATGACGACCCCCGTGGGATGCGTCACTACACGGAATCCTTTCTCCATGACATTCATGCCCTGATGGAGCTAGGGCGGATTCACAACCGCAACCATCCCGATTTCCTCGACGTCGAGGTTGCGCAGGGACAAAGCGACGATGTTTCGGTCATGCTCTACACCTCCGGCACGACCGGTAAACCCAAAGGCGTCTGCCAAACTCATGCCGCTTTCATTGCTTCCGCCCAAGGCGGCCAGCAGATCGATCAACTCAGCCCGGATGGCGATATTCTGTCCTATCTGCCTATGGCCTGGGTTGGCGATCACCTGTTCTCCTTCGCGCAATCGCTGGTTGTCGGTTTCACCATCAACTGTCCGGAATCCGGCGACACGGTGATGACGGACCTGCGCGAAATTGGTCCAACCTATTACTTCGCGCCGCCCCGAGTGTTTGAAAGCCTCCTGACCTCCGTCATGATCCGCATGGAGGATGCCGGTGTCATCAAGCGGCGCTTGTTTCACTACTTTCTGGGCGTGGCCAAGCGTTGCGGCAGCGCTATTCTCGACGGCAAGCCGGTCCGTTTCGGCGACCGGTTGCGCTACGGACTGGGAACCCTGCTGGTCTACGGTCCCCTGCGCAACGTTCTGGGCTTGAGCCGCATCCGCGTCGCTTATACCGCCGGCGCCGCCATCGGTCCGGAACTGTTCAGCTTCTACCGCTCCATCGGCATCAACCTCAAGCAGC
>JAGRHK010000378.1 GCA_020444985.1 Candidatus Competibacteraceae bacterium | reverse complement strand
TGGCGCAGGCGGAAGAACCCAAATACTACGTTTTCGAGCCATCAGGCGCCGTTTCGACGCTGGGCATCATCTACACCCTGCTAATGATTGGCTCCTTCCTCTACGTCGGCTGGTTGTCAAAGCGGCGTGTCGCATCCAGCGACGACTACTTCACCGCCGGGCGCAGTATTGGTCCCCTCTCGAACGGCTTGGCCATGAGCTCCAACTACATGAGCCTGGCCACCTTCCTGGGCTTCACCGCCTTGTTATGGAAGATGCAGTACTATGTGGTCGCGCTGGTGCTCAGCTTCACGGGCGGTTTCGTGCTGATTTCGATCGTGCTGGCGCCGGCCTTGCGTCGTTGGGGTAAATTTACCAGCATGCAGTTCATCGGCGAGCGCTTCGGGCAGACGGCCAAAGTGGTGGCCGTAATCTGTATGATCTTCTTGGCCCAGCTTTATTTGATTGGCCAGATGAAGGGCGTCGGCAACGTTTTCCAGGTGATGTTCCACTGGGATTATACGACGGGCCTGGTGGTTGGCGGCTTGGTGGTCACTGCTTATGTCACCATCGGCGGCATGTACGGCCTGTCCTATAACCAGACCTTACAGGCGATCATCATGTTGATTGCGCTGTATGTGCCCGCAGTCATTATCCTGCTGAAACTCGGCGCAGGCCCCGCGAGCTTCTTTCCGCCGTTCGGCTACGGCGAACTCGTGCCGCAGATGAACGAGGTGATGGCCTCCTATTTCAATCCATTCCTCACTGTAGATGGTACGGTGCCGATGAGTTTCAAGTTCTACTTTGGCGTATTTTTCTCGATCGCCTGTGGAACGATGGGCTTGCCGCACATCGCCATGCGTTATTTTACGGCGCCTTCGATTCGCGACGCCAAAATCTCGACTTTGTGGGGCACCTTCTTTATTGGACTGGTATTTTTTACCACCTTCGCGATCGGTTTCGCCGCCAAGCTCTATACCGTGAATGAATTAAATGCCCAAGGTTTACAAATCCAGGCGAAAGAGGCGGATTTGCTGATCGTGGTGATGAGTCAGGCGCTTACGCCAGGCTGGATCGCAGCGATGCCGGTCGCTGGCGCACTGGCGGCGGGTTTCTCGACCATCGGTGGTTTGTTGATGGTCATTGGTTCTGGCCTCGGCAGCGACATCTATGAGACGATCAATCCAAAAGCCGAGGATAAAAGCAAGGTCAAGATGGGCTACATCTTTACTGCACTCGGTGGATTGGCGACCATTGGTCTAGCGCTTAATCCCCCGGATTTTCTATTGACGAGCGTTATCTGGGCCTTCGTGGTGGCAGCTTCGACCTTTACCCCGGTCTTGATCCTCGGTATCTGGTGGAAGGGAGCCAATAAGGCTGGGGCGATTTCGGGTCTATTGGTTGGCGGCATCCTGTCCGGCATCCTGTTTTTCAGCAAGGGCAAACTGGGTGGCTTCACGCTGATTGATGCGGGGCCGATCGTTCATTTGATCACCGGCATCTTCACCATGTCTGCGGCCTGGTTCACGATTGTCGTCGTCAGCCTGCTGACGGGGTGTGAAAAGAACGAAAAAATTCTGCGTGAGATCGACCGCATCCACGGTTGGCAGAATTACGATAGCAAGCGCTACAGCAGCAATACTTTTGCCTTGGTGACGGCCGCTTTTGCCTTGGTTTTGATGATCTGGTCGGCGTTGCCTGATTCGACGTATGCCAAGAAGCCCGAGGCGCCTGCCGCCGCCGAATCGGTGAAACCAGCGCCAGCCGCTGAATCTGCCCCGGCTGAAGCGCCAGCAGAGGCCCCAGCGCCAGTCGTTGAATCTGCTCCGGCTGAAGCGCCAGCAGAGGCCCCAGCTCCGGTAGAACCCGCTCCGGCTGCGGAACAACCGGCTCCGGCTTCCCAACCGGCGGCTGGTCAACAGTAGCCGTTAACACTCTCCCCAGTGCTTCCTCCCCTTTGTGGGGAGGCCGCTGGGGCAGGAGGGTGAATCTTGCCTCTGCTCGACATTTTTCTGCTTCGGCCCCAAGCGTGTATCCATGCGTGCGAAAATCGGCGCGCGCCGCTATGGATCAGCGTCTTTATTATCGTGATTGGAGTCGCTTACGGCATTCTAGTCGCTCTGCTGCAACGCAGTTTCGGCGGTGAGTTGCAAGGTATCCCAGTCGCCGGTATTCCGCTTTGGGTTCTCACGCTGGGCAATATCCTGCCAGGCATCCTGATCGTCATCATGGTCCATATCGGCATTATGCTGGTGGCCTGGCTTATGGCCAAGGCCGTTGGCGGACCGGGATTGCTGGCGTTGCTCTATCGGAGCGCCGGTTATCTGCTGCCGTTATTGCTACCGGCTTTGCCCGCCATTGCGTTCACGGTCGCCACCACCACCACAACCGCGCATTCCGCCGGATCGCTGCCCTGGCTTTATCTGGCGCTGGCTGTTGTCAGCGCGGCCTTATTTCTCGCCGGCCTGTACCAAATGTTTCGCGTCACGCAAAACTTCCCATCGACTCGCGCCTTGTTCGCCACTGCCTTGTTCGCCGCTTTCTCGGTTTCGATCCTCAGTCTGGCCTGATACTCTTACCCGTTCATTGACGCATGTTCAACGGTTGCGGAGGAGGCAGCGGGTGCGATCTCAAACGGCGATTTTCAGTAAACTCGTTCGCGACTTCATGCGCGAACGTCCGCCGACGGTGTTATCAGGCGTGAACTGCGCTGAAGCCATCCGGCAGATGTCCGGTGACCACATTTCCAGCGTACTGGTCACTGACGCAAACGGGCGCTTGCTGGGCATTCTGACCGAGCAGGATGTGACGCG
>JAGRHK010000377.1 GCA_020444985.1 Candidatus Competibacteraceae bacterium | reverse complement strand
GGTGAGTCCTGGGACGCGACGAACGCGGCTATCCGGGGCGCGCGTGTTCCGCCCGGAACTGCGCCGGGCTGAGGTCTGTCCACTTCTTGAACGCCCGACTGAAAGCCGCCGCTTCGGTGAAACCGGTGCGTTCGGCGATATCCGCTATTGAAATGTCCGGATTGGACAACAGTTCAAGTGCCATATCGCGCCTGACCGCATCCTTGATTTGCTGGTAGGACGTGCCCTCGTCCGCGAGCCGTCGACGCACGACCTGGACGCTCATGGCGAGGTCGCCGCAAATTCTCTCGAAGGCCGGGAAGCGCATGCGGTCCTTGAGGCTGCGTCGCAACTCGGCCTTGATCTGCGCCCCGATGCTGGTTTGCCGGCCCGGTATGTACAAAAGATCGGCGGGGGAATCCCGCAGCCAGCCATTGAGCTCAGTCATCGAGCGGACGATCGACTTTTGCAGGTATTTCCTGTTAAAGCTGAAGCCAGTGGTCGGTTGCTGGAAGGACACGTCACAGTGAAATATTTCCTCATAGAACAGGCTATGCTCGGGCTGGTCAAAGGAGAAAAAAGCCCGCTGCAGGGGGATATTCTCGTCTATCGCCCAGCAGGGAAAGCGGTGCCAGAGAACTGTCATAAATTCGATGAGAAAGTGGTCCGGATCGGATTCCCCGATATAGGCCATGGGTAGCACCGATACCGTGTCGCCTTCATGAATCAGCCTCAAACTCGCCGACTGTGGCGCCAGGTAGGACAATATACGCTCACCCTTGCGGTACAGGTCACCCAGCGTCTCGGCGGCCAGCATGAATTCGCAGGCGATAGCCCAGGTGCCAATCCGCAACGGGGTGGGGTCAAGACCGAAGGTTTCATCATTGGTTTCCGACCACATCGTCTTGACCAAGCTGGTGAACAGGTCATTTTCTATCCACTGGTCCTCAACTTCAGCCAGCTCGGCTGGAATCCCTGTTTCGGCGATGATTTGCTCGACATCCAGCCCGATCCGCCGGGCGTGCCGGATCAACGTGGCGATGTAATGGGTTGAGGTCTTTCTCTGTGACATGGTGTTCCAGGGATTGAAGGGTCGACTGTCCGCCCAGGCTGGTGGAACAGGCAATACCGTCGGCTCTGTCTCAAAACCGGCACTGCTGACTTGCCAAGCTATACTCTTGTCCCCTGGATTTCAATATTTGGACAAATCGTGATCAGTTTCAAGGGCCGTCACCATCAGCAAGAGATCATATTACAATGCGTGCGTTGGTACGTCGCCTATTCGCTCAGCTATCGCGACCTGGAAGAGCTGATGCAGGAACGCGGTTACGCCGTAGATCACAGTACCGTTCAACGCTGGGTGGTTTACTATGCGCCACGCATCGAAAAAGCGTTTCGTAAAAACAAGAAACGGGTTGGTCATCGCTGGCGGCTGGATGAGACGTATATCAAAATTATGGGCGAGTGGAAATATCTCCATCGCGCCGTCGACAAGCAAGGCAAAACGATCGACTTTCTACTGACGGCAAAGCGTGATAAGAAAGCCGCACGTCGATTTTTGAACAAGGCCATCGGCTCCACCGGAAAACCCAGCTTGATCAATATCGACCAAAGCGGCGCCAAAACAGCCGCTATCAAACTGTACAATTGTGATTAAAACAAGCGCGTCAAAATCCGCCAATGCAAATATTTGAATAACATTGTCGAGCAAGATCACCGCTTTATAAAACGGCGAACCCGACCAATGCTGGGTTTCAAATCATTTTGGTCCGCACGCGCAACATTGGCGGGAATTGAGTTGTGGCGAATGCTGAAAAAGGGTCAAAACAAGAGTTCACTGCCGGCATGGGAACAATTCTACGCCCTGGCTACTACAGGGTAGTTGTGCCTGGGGAATAGTGATAGTTCGTGTTCAATTTTATTTGCGACAGAGCCGGATCTCGCCAGGCACAGGTGATATTACATTAAAATTCTGCGACATCATTCATGACGCAACCTCAAGGGCTCCGATATCAACAGACATCGGTAACTTTACCCAGCCGCTAAGTATCGGGACCGGAATTCGTTTCCCATTCTCAAAATCCAGTTTCATATGAGGAAGTAGATCGATGAGCCATTCGAAAGCGACCTTCGCTTCAAGCCGTGCCAGCGCGGAGCCCATGCAAAAATGTATACCTTTCCCCAACGCTAGGTGATCTTTGTTGCGTCGATGCAGATCAAAAGTCTCTGGGGCTTCATAAGTATCAGCATCGAGATTCCCGGAGGAGAAAAGCAACCAAAGCGTATCACCCTTACTGATGTTTTTGCCTCTGAACTCAACATTTCTGGTTGCAATTCGAAAAAGGCCCATTACAGGGCCGTCATAACGCAACATTTCTTCAACGAAATCAGGAATCAATGTCCTATCATTTCGCAAGTCCGCCAGCACATCGGGATGAATCAATAAGAACACTACCCCGTTGCTGATCAAGTTGGTCGTTGTTTCATTCCCTGCAAGCCACAGCAGCTTGCTTAAACCTAGTATTTCGTCTGTACGTAGATTCTCACCTTCCTCGGAAGCATCAAGCATGGCGCTGATAAGGGTATTTGCCTGTGGATTATGACGCGCCGCAGAGATGATTTCGCTCAAGCCTTCCGTCATCTCTTTACGTGAGCCGAGCTGCTGCTGAATGGAATACCCCTCTCCAGCACCAATCGCCAGCGAATCAGACCACATACGCAGGCGATGACGTTCCTCCAATGGAATCCCCATCATCTGAGCAATTACATACACCGGCAGTGGACTGGCAAAATCATCTACCAGATCCAGCGCTTGACCAT
>JAGRHK010000376.1 GCA_020444985.1 Candidatus Competibacteraceae bacterium | reverse complement strand
TTTGGCGAGATGTGGAACCAACTGGCCCAGGAACGCTATGACGCGCAGAGTGAAGACATGCGCCGCTTCCGCTACGGGGTGCAGGTCAATTCGCTGGGTCTGACCGAAGCGCAGCCGGAAAACAATGTGCAGCGCATCGTGCTGGAAATGCTCGGCGTCAGTCTGTCCAAGAAAGCCCGCGCGCGCGCCATCCAACTGCCGGCCTGGAACGAGGCGCTGGGTCTGCCGCGTCCCTGGGATCAGCAATGGGCGCTGCGCATGCAGCAGGTGCTGGCCTTTGAAACCGATTTGCTGGAATACGGCGACATCTTCGACGGTTCCCCGGTGATCGCAGCCAAGGTCAAGGCGCTGATCGACGGCGCGACCGAAGAAATGGCGCGCGTCCAGGAACAGGGCGGCATGGTGCATGCGATCGAATCGGGCTACGTCAAGCGACAACTGGTCACTAGCCACACCGAACGGATGCGTGCGATTGAGCGCGGCGACCTGAAGATCATCGGCCTGAACTGCTACCAGGAAACCGAAGTCTCCCCGCTGACGGGCGGCGTTGACAGCGGCATCATGAAAGTCGATTCGCGCGCCGAACGCGAACAGATCGAACGACTGAACGCTTTTCGCGCGCAACGCAATGCGGCGGAAGTCAAGGCGGCGCTGGCCAATTTGGCCGAGACTGCGCGCGGTGGCGCGAACATCATGCCGGCATCCATTCGATGCGCCCATGCCGGAGTGACCACCGGCGAGTGGTCACAAACCCTGCGCGATATCTTCGGCGAATACCGCGCGCCCACCGGCATCGACATTCCCGCCAATGACGACAGCCGGAGCGCGAAGGCCGTTGCGATTCGCAACGAAGTGGTCAAGAGCGGCAACGAACTGGGTCGGCCCTTACGCTTGCTGATCGGTAAGCCGGGCCTGGATGGCCATAGCAACGGCGCCGAACAGATTGCTGTCAAAGGTCGCGATGTCGGTTTTGAAATCGTCTACGAAGGCATTCGTCTGACCCCGGAACAAATCGCCAAGGCCGCGCTGGAAGAAGGCGTGCATCTGATCGGCCTGTCGGTGCTGTCCGGCAGCCATGTTGAAATGGTTGAAGATGTGTTCAAGCAGTTGAAGCAGGTCGGCTTGAAAAATCTGCCGGTGGTCATCGGCGGCATTATCCCGGAAAGCGACGCTAAATTGCTTAAAGAACATGGTATTTCAGCAGTTTATACGCCCAAGGATATCGACATGAACGGGATCATGGTGGATATTCTCAACCTGATTCGCAAGAACCATGACCTGCAACCGGTTGTCGTGGCATGATCGGAGCGGCGCTTCCCGATCCAGTGGCGCTGGCGACCGCCGTCAGCGCCCGTGACCGGCTGGCGCTGGCCCGAGCGCTGAATCTGCTGGATGACCGGCGACATGCGGCCCGTGAATGTGCGGCAGCGTTTCTGGACGCTTTGCCGACCGAGAAACTAGAAACCGGTGGTCATCTGATCGGCATCACCGGCCCGCCGGGCGCGGGTAAATCCTCATTGACCGCCGCGCTGATTCAGGTGTGGCGGCAACGGGGATTAAAAGTCGCCATTTTGGCCGTCGATCCCTCCAGTCCGATCAGCGGCGGCGCGCTGCTCGGCGACCGGTTACGGATGCACGCCAGCGGCGCTGACAAAGAGGTCTTCATTCGCTCGCTGGCCTGTCGCGGCGAATTTGGCGGCCTGAGCGCCGAAGTCTGGCCCATGAGCTTGGCGATGCTGGCGGCGTTCGACATCGTGCTGGTGGAAACGGTGGGCGTCGGGCAAAAGGAAATCGATGTTTCCAAAATGACTGACACCACCTGTTTCGTCGCGCAACCGGCTTCCGGCGACAGCATCCAGTTTCTGAAAGCGGGGATTATGGAAATCCCACATGTGATCGTCGTCAACAAGGAAGATATCGGCATGGCGGCGCGTAAAACCTTGTCCGAACTCAAAACGACGCTGGGCCGGCGCACCGATAGCGACGGCTGGCAAGCGCCGGCTTTGTCCGCCAGTGCGGCGCTGGGCAGCGGCATCGAAGTGTTAGCCGATGCGCTGGACAGTCACCGGACGTGGTTACTGGAACGGGAGCAATTCGCCGCCCGCCGCCAGCGCTGTCAGGCCGAATGGCTGGTCAAGCACCTGCGCGAGGAATTTGGACGGTACGGAATCCGTCGATTAGGCGGCGAAGACGCCTTATTCACGGAGCTGATTCACGCCCCGCGCCGCTCGCCCATTGCCGCCTATGAAGACTTGCGTGCCCGCGTTATCCCTGATTTTTAATCGCGAGTTCCTAATCCCTAAACAAACAACCCCAACAGAGAGGAATGCAGCAAAATGGCTAAAGAACTTTACAACCTTGGTGAAATGCCGCCCTTGGGCGAGGTTCCCCCCAAGATGCATGCCTGGCTGATCCGCCCGGAGCGTTTCGGCAAGCCCATGGAAGCGTTTCAACAGGAAGTGGTCAACACTCCGTCCATTGCTGATGACGAAGTGCTGGTGTATGTCATGGCGGCGGGCATCAACTACAACAATGTCTGGGCTGGGTTGGGCATTCCGGTCAACGTCATCGGCGCGCGCAACAAGGCCGGTGAGAAAGAAGATTTCCACATTGGCGGCAGCGACGCCTCGGGCATCGTGTACCAGGTCGGCAAGGACGTGACCAATGTGCAAGTCGGCGATGAAGTGGTCATGCACTGTGGCCAGTACAGCCGCGACTGCGCCTGGGTCAAGAGCGGCGGCGATCCCATGTACTCGCCCACCTTCAGGATCTGGGGCTACGAGACCAACTGGGGCAGCTTTGCCCAGTTTACC
>JAGRHK010000375.1 GCA_020444985.1 Candidatus Competibacteraceae bacterium | reverse complement strand
TTGTGGAATGCGCGCTAGCGCATAAGGAACCGGCTCGCCATCAATAAGCAAAATACGCTTGTCACCAGCAGTGACTTCCGGTACATAACATTGCGCCATCGTCAAATGTCGGCCATGCGCAGTGAGCGTTTCCAGAATCACATTCCGGTTCGGATCGCCCTGCTGCAATCGAAACACCGAAGCCCCGCCCATGCCGTCCAGAGGTTTAACCACGATATCAGCCTGTTCCTCCAGAAATGACTTGAGCCGTTCTGGTTCCCGGGCGACTAGGGTTGGCGGGCCGCACTGAGGGAAGTGCAAGGCAAAGAATTTCTCGTTGGCATCGCGTAGGCCGCGGGGCTTATTAACAATCAATACCCCAGTTTTCTCCGCCAATTCCAGTAGATAAGTGGTATAAATGTATTCCATATCGAACGGCGGATCCTTACGCATCAAAATCACGTCAAGCTGCGCCAACGGCAAATCACGCTGATCATGAAAGCTAAACCAGCTATCTTTATCATCTTGCACACTCAGTCGCCGCGAACGGCCAAAAGCCTCATCGCCGCGCGCGTACAGGTCGGCCTGCTCGAAGTAATGCAGTTCCCAGCCTCGGGCCTGGGCGGCCAGCAGCATGGCGAATGTTGTATCCTTTTTAAT
Source organism: Candidatus Competibacteraceae bacterium (assembly GCA_020444985.1). Lineage (GTDB taxonomy): Bacteria > Pseudomonadota > Gammaproteobacteria > Competibacterales > Competibacteraceae > UBA2383. Next base: position 2,180 of record JAGRHK010000375.1, on the reverse strand, counting down.
CGTGATGGCGCTGATGGGATCCATTACCACGCCGAGTTTGAAAGTCATGAGCGCTATCCGTCAGATTGGCAAGTCATTTGTAGTCGGTTCCAGAAATACAGTATGCAGTATAATCCGCGATTATGATTAAGGATTGCGGTTGATCATGGCGCCAGGGTCACTAGTATGCTAAATATCACACTTGAAAAACCAATATTCCGTTGCAGCGTGGGCGACCCGTCGGCGGAAAATGATGAATCCAGGCGCCGATTCTTCCGAAGACTTGGCGCAAAACGAACGGGTTCCAAATTGCATCAGAGGACAATGAAGTGGCCGATGTGGAAATAACCTCTCCCCCGGCAGCGGCGCCGTTGCATCCTTTCGATGTACTGCTGCAACTTGATCAGCGCATCCGGGAACGCGCGCCTGTCGAGGCAGTGGATACACATCTGTCGGAAATTCGCGGACGACTGGCCTTGCGTCTTGGCTCATGGAACCTACTATTCTCCATGGATGACGTTGCTGAAATCATCCCGGTGCCTCGTAACATTACCCGGGTGCCTGGCGTCCAGCGCTGGCTGTTAGGGATCGCTAACCTGCGTGGTAGGGTCATTTCCGTTTCAGATTTGCGTGATTTTCTCATCGAACGCCCGACCCCCCGCCTCCCCGCTAGTCAGATTGTAGTGGTGCGCGCAGGTGAATGGGATTACGGTCTGCTGGTCGATGAAGTGATTGGTATGCGCCACTTCGGACCGCAGCATCGCATGTCTTCGCTAGAGGCAGTCGAAGCAAATTTGCAACCCTATGTCATCGAGGCGTTCTTGAACGATAATCAGCACTGGTTAACTTTCAATACCAGCAACTTGCTGGCGGACCCACGGTTTCTGAATGCCGCCAACTAATATTTTTGGGAGTCTCCCCGTCGGATGTATGGACGGGGGTCATAGGATCCTTTGATGAGAAATAACAATGCGTGACTCGCAAAATCATTCGTCGCTAAAGGGCTTTTCCATTACCTATCTGTCATTGTTGGGCGCGCTGATGCTGTCCATCATGCTGATGGGCTTGATTTTCATTCTGCTGGCGGAACAAAGCGAACAGAGCGAAACCCAGGTCAACTTGGCCAGCGAGCAACGGTTGCTATCGCGCACCATCGTGACCAAAGCGCTTGAGGCGGCGCGGGGCAAGGACAGTGGGTTTGTCGGGCTTAAGGACAGCCGTGACCGCTTCGAGCTGATTTTGAACGGTCAGCAGAAAGGCAGTGACGCGTTGGGATTATCGCCAGCGCCGAAGGAGGAGCAACCGGCGCTTAGCGAGCTGGCCAATCTCTGGAAACCCATCCGCGATGACATCGATATTGTTCTAGCTGGGCGCGAACCGGTCGTGTCGATCAACAATTTCGTCCCGTTGTTGGAAAGTTCATTGACTCAGATGAATACCCTGTCTGATGAGATTGCCAAAAGCCTAGCCAGCAATCGGGCTGATCCCCGTCAGGTTTATCAGGCCACCAAGCAACTGCAATTGGGCGAGCAAATTGTTATTGACCTTAAGCGAATGTTGAGCGAGGGCGGCCTTGGCGCTGCTACCGCGGCTGACCGTTTCAGCCGTAACGTTAACTTGTTTGGGCGGATTCTGCGTGGCATGCGCGAAGGCGGGCAGGGCATCGAGCGCGTCACTATTCCGGATAGCGCCAGCAAGCTGGCTGATCTCGCCGATCTGTTCAAGACGTTAGAAGCCGAAACCAATCGTATCATCCAGCAAGCCCCGGAACTGGTCAAAGTGCAGAATGCAGCCGAGGGGATCGCTAATCAGGGTGATGGCCTATCGGAGGCGGCCACCCGGTTTCTGGAAGCAACAATCGCCAGGGATCGCCAGGCCTCTCTGTTTGGCATTCCGCTTGGTTATCCGATCGCCTATGCCCTTGGCATAATTGCCTTGATCTTGCTGCTTACCTTGCTGTTTGTCCAGAATCGCGAAAGCCGCCAACAGCTTGTCGATGCAGAACAACGCAAGCAGGAAACCGAGGAGCAGAATCGCCGTAATCAGGACGCCATCCTGCGATTGCTTGACGAGTTGGGGAATCTGGCCGAGGGCGATCTGACTGTGCAAGCCAGCGTCACTGAAGATATCACTGGAGCCATCGCCGATTCAGTCAACTACGCCATTGAAGCCCTGCGCGACCTGGTGTCCACGATTAACAG
>JAGRHK010000374.1 GCA_020444985.1 Candidatus Competibacteraceae bacterium | reverse complement strand
CCAGGCCGGCTTTGATCGGATCATCACCTTCGACATGGGCGGCACCTCCACCGATGTCGCGCATTACGCCGGCGAATATGAGCGCGCTTTTGAAACGCAGGTGGCTGGGGTCAGGCTGCGCGCGCCGATGCTGCATATTCACACTGTCGCCGCTGGGGGTGGGTCGATCTGTCGCTTTGACGGCAGTCGTCTGCGGGTCGGACCTGAATCAGCGGGCGCTGATCCAGGACCCGCCTGTTATCGACGCGGCGGACCGTTGACCGTCACGGACTGCAATGTGTTACTGGGACGGGTTCAGCCGGCGTTCTTTCCCCAGGTCTTCGGCCCGGAGCAGAATCAGCCGCTGGATCGCGCCGTCGTGGCCCGCCAGTTCGCCGCTCTGGCGGCTGAAGTGCGCAGGGCAACCGGCAAGATTTACACGTCGGCGCAACTGGCCGAGGGTTTTCTGCGCATCGCTGTCGAAAATATGGCCAACGCGATCAAGCAGATTTCCACCCAGCGCGGTTATGACGTGACCGAATACACCTTGTGTTGCTTTGGCGGCGCAGGCGGACAACATGCGTGCGCCGTGGCGGATGCGCTGGGGATGCCGGCGATTTTTCTGCATCCTTTCGCCGGCGTCCTGTCCGCTTATGGCATGGGCCTGGCCGAGGCGCGCTTGATGAAGGAACGCGCGGTTGAAGCCGTGTTGAGTGCGGCGCTGACCGGGTCGCTGGAGCCGGCGTTTGCGGAACTGGAGCAGGCGGGACGTGCGGAAATGCAGGCGCAGGACGTTCCGGCGGACCAGATTCGCACGGTCCGCACCGTCCGTCTGCGCTATGCCGGCAGCGATACCGCCCTGAATATTGCCGCCGATGCTGTCGATGATCTGCAAACGGAGTTTGAGTCCGCGCACCGCCAGCGTTATGGCTTCATCATGCCCGATAAGGAACTGATCATTGAAGCGCTCTCGGTTGAGATCATGGGCGGCGGTTTTGCGGAAAACCACCCTAATGCGGATGAACAGACTCTCCCGGCATCCCGCTCCGACGTTGAGAGGCCACTCCACCTTACCAAAGCGGAGAAGATTCAGCAGCCGGCTTTGCAACCGGTCGCTACCGTTGTGCTGCAGATCGCCGGAATCGAGACGCCCACGCCCCTCTACCGGCGCGCCGCTTTATCCCCGCGTTGCCGCATCCCTGGCCCGGCAATCCTCAGCGAAGCCGGCGCGACGACGTTGATTGAGCCGGGTTGGCAGGCTGACGTCACAGCGCGCAACGATCTGGTGTTGACCCGTTGCCAACCTCGCCCGGAGCGCGTCGCCGTGGGGACGGCCGTCGATCCGATTCTGCTGGAAGTGTTCAATAATCTGTTCATGGCCATTGCCGAGCAGATGGGCGTGACGCTGGCCAATACCGCGCATTCGGTCAATATCAAGGAGCGGTTGGACTTTTCCTGTGCGCTGTTTAACCAGCAAGGGGAGTTGATCGCCAACGCGCCGCATATTCCGGTGCATCTGGGTTCGATGGGCGAAGCGGTGCGCGCCGTGATTCAAGCGAATCAGGGCTGTTTCCAGCCTGGCGATGTGTATGCCAGCAACGCGCCCTATCATGGTGGGACGCATCTGCCGGATATCACGGTCATGACTCCGGTGTTCGACGAGGCTGGACGGGAATTGCTGTTTTACGTGGCCTCGCGCGGTCACCATGCCGACATTGGCGGCATCACGCCGGGGTCGATGCCGCCAGATAGCGTGACGCTCGATCAGGAAGGCGTGTTGCTGGATCACTTTCTGCTGGTCAGCCAGGGCCGGTTCCGCGAACAGGAATTGCTGGCGCGACTGACGGCGCAACCCTGGCCGGCGCGCAATCCGCAACAGAATCTGGCGGACGTGCAGGCGCAGATTGCCGCGAATGAGAAAGGCGCTCAGGAGTTGCGGCGTATGGTGGCGCATTTCGGGTTGGACACGGTTCGGGCTTACATGGGGCATGTTCAGGATAATGCCGCCGAACAGGTGCGGCGGGCGCTGGATCGATTGCAGGACGGCGCGTTTACCTGCGAGATGGATAACGGCGCGATGATTCGCGTCGCCATCACGCTGAACCGGGAGGCGCGTTCAGCCCGCATCGACTTCACCGGAACATCGCCACAACAGACCAGCAATTTCAACGCCCCCCGCGCCGTATGCGTGGCGGCGGTGCTGTATGTATTTCGCACGCTGGTCGACGATGATATTCCCCTGAACGCCGGTTGTCTGCGTCCGCTGGAACTGGTGATTCCAGAAGGCTCGCTGCTCGATCCACGCCCCCCGGCAGCGGTCGTTGCGGGTAATGTGGAAACCTCGCAATGTGTGGTCGATGCCTTGTACGGAGCATTGGGCGTCATGGCCGCCGCTCAGGGCACGATGAATAATTTCACTTTCGGCAACGATCGCTACCAGTATTATGAAACGATCTGTGGCGGAGCCGGGGCCGGACCGGGTTTCGATGGCGCTTCAGCCGTGCAGACCCACATGACCAACTCGCGGTTGACCGACCCGGAAGTGCTGGAGTGGCGTTTTCCGGTGCGTTTGGAGGAATTCAGCATTCGGCAGAACAGTGGCGGCGCGGGACGCTGGCGTGGCGGGGATGGGGTGATGCGCCGTCTGCGTTTCCTGGAGCCGATGAGCGCTGCCATTCTCTCCGGCCACCGGCGCAGCGCGCCCTATGGCTTAAACGGCGGCGAACCGGGACAGGTTGGGCGCAATAGCGTGGAGCGGAACGACGGCGCGGTCGAGGAATGGCCGGGAACGGCGCAAGTCACGATGGCAGCGGGCGATGTGTTCGTCATCGAAACGCCGGGCGGCGGAG
>JAGRHK010000373.1 GCA_020444985.1 Candidatus Competibacteraceae bacterium | reverse complement strand
TCTGCTGTGGAGAGATGCCACGCCTTGCCAGCCGTTGTGCATGACGCAACTCCATCACAATGAATAGATCGCCCGGCAATTGTTGAAAATCCGCCAGGCTTGTTGCCCGATGGGCATCCAGGGAAATCCCCAGTTCCTGAGCCACTTGACACGCCTGCTCGGTCGCCGGAACGCCGGTGGTCGTTGCCAGACCGACCGAGACACAACGCGCCCCGCCTTGCTGCGCCACCGCCTGCGCAAAAGCGCTACGGTTGATATTACCCAGACAAACAAAAACCAGGCGCGATATATCCTGTGGAACCCATTGCCGATAGCGATCAGGCGGCCCCATGACGCCCTCGATTTGACCCAGCAACCCACGAACCCAGCCCCGCCAGGTTCCATGATTGGTTTGTATCAGGGTTTGCGCACGTTTAAATCGCTGGCTCATGGCGGCATCGACGAAGACTTGTTAAGCATTAGCTTGTTGGTGATTTTGCGCAAGATACGCGACAACAAAGAAGACGCCAAGTCCGAAAATGCGCAGAGGAACGGATGCATATCCTTTACATCCAGATAGAGTGACGCGACGCGCTTTGTAAATAATAACGCTGGTTGATGCAACGCCAACCAAAATAAGGCAAAAGGATCGCGTTCGCCGTTCATCCACAGATAATTTTTCTGTTGCCGAGTCTCGATCAGGGGGAATCCGGCTTGTGATTGGTACTCAATCAGAGGCAGGTTAATCCCATTGGCAATACACAGCCCAACCCAATAATCGGTGCGTCCCACGGTCGGCTCAATCACCCAAAATGAGCCATCTGGCGCTTGCTTAAGTTCTAGAGAGACCGGACCCGAAAGCGCCAAACCCTCGAAGAAGCGCGCGGCAAGCCGATGGACCTCATCATGCGGTTCCGATACCGCGAGCGTGGTGTGGCCCATGGGCCGAGAACGCAACTTCCGACCTTCGAAACGCGCCAAGATCCGCCCCTGGTCCAGATACAAAGCGCCAAAACGAATGGCGCGATCATCACCGGGAATGAACTCCTGTACAATGACCGGCAATGACCCAGCGATTCGATCGGCCTGACTGGAAAAATCCCCCGGCGATTTTACGATGAGTGTCTTGAATAACGATAGCGGCCGCGTCGGTTTAATAATCAGCGGGTAAGCCAAATTGCCCACTTGATCGACAATCCGGTCCAGCATATCAACCCGCACGGTTCGGGGATACCGCAATCCGGTCACTTGGCAACGGGCTTCGATATGCTCTTTTCTGAGCAAGGGTAGAAGACGTTGGTGGCAAGCGCTCCAGCTCAGCGCAAATCGCCCATGCAGTTGTTCGAGGTGGCGCCCGACAGTCTCAACCATACGGTCATTCGTCAAAATCAGCACTGGGAGTGATTGACTCCCGATTTCATCGGCTAGCGCTAGCAAACTGGTAATCAGCCCAGCGTGGTTAATGTCTTCAACTTTACGAATGCTTGCGCATCGAGTCTTTATTCCAGGTAGCGTCAGATTGGTTTCCAACGCCACGACGCGAACGCCACTGCGATGGAGCGCCCTGGCTATCGTTAATCCATGACCGCATAAACCAACGACAACTGTTACAGGGGAAACGATTGACATGTCGAGGACCTGGGCAGAATCGGAAGCCGCCGCGCATCGTAGAGCGACCGGTGATGCAAGAAATGTCCAGCAAAGTGCTGTGCAGCGGCAAGACAACCACGAACAGTGCGCAGGTTAAAAGCGATAATTCCATGTCGCTCGCGCCGTAGTGGCGTCCAATCCTGTTTGTACCGATCATCCCCGATCAAGTAATCAATTGCCATAACTTTATCTATGTCAATTACATGCTGCATCAAATGGGCGGTAAGCACCGATCCCGCCGAGAATTTGGCGTAGTTTCGATGATAAGCCAATTTCACGATATACGCTGTCCCGGCGCAAACCAGCCAAATCTGCGCCGCAATAGGTTGACCATCCAGTCTGACAATCCCCAACCGCAACCACCCCTGTGCTGCGGCCAGCTTGCAAAGTTCGGGGATGAAGTCTGGATAGGGTTCCGGACGTTTCCAGCTATGATTGTACACCATCACAAACTCATCCACGGCTTGGCCAAGACCACTATCCGGCTGTGTTTGGATTACTAATGCAAAAGTCCGCTCTTTATCCAGTTTTTTTCTAGCCCGTTTGACCGTGTTGCGTAATTGCGACGGAAGTGAAGCAAAATAAGCGGCAAAGTCCGGCCTCTCCAGCAGGGCATACCAGTTGCCAAAACAGAAATAGCGATCTGTCAACCATCCGGCTTGGCGCAATGCTGAAAATGCGGCTGGAAAAAAATGGCCATCAGGATCGAGCGGAGCCAGATTAATGATCGAAATAGACGCTGACTTTCGTAATTGAGTAAAACAGCCCGTCAAGGCTTCAAAATCCAGTAAATCTTCATGAATTGGAGCATACAGTGGCGTGTAAAACGTCGATAATCCTTTGAGTTTATGCGGATGGCGGGCAACCCGCAACATGGGCAGCAACGAAGCCGCAGGATGGTAGGTCGGACCAACCGGGTAGTAGGTCGCAATGGATCCATCAGGTATTGCGGTACGTTGCAGCAGATCGAACCACTCTGGGGTGAAATGTGGGTCCCTGCAGGGTTGCACAAGCTGATTCATAGCTTCATCGGGCTTTTCCGCGAGAGACTCCGGCCTGAAGGCCGGGGAGGGATAGCAGACGGCACGAGAGTCCCCCTCGCGGGGACGCGCTAAGCGCCGCTCTTTTCGGTAATATCACCACTGTCTCCTATTCAAAACCGACCGCCGGGCGGGCGGAATGTGAAGTCTGCGGAGAGGATGTGAGACCTG
>JAGRHK010000372.1 GCA_020444985.1 Candidatus Competibacteraceae bacterium | reverse complement strand
GACGTTGACCACCAGAGAATTCATGCGGATAGCGATCCTGAGTCGCTGGGTCCAGGCCAACTTCTTCCAGCGCCTGAGAAATCCAGGCGCGTCGCGCCTTGCGATCGCCGGCCAGTCCATGTACCTGCAAGCCCTCTTCGATGATCTCGCCGACCGATAATCGCGGACTTAATGATCCATAAGGATCCTGAAAGACGATCTGCATGGTTCGGCGCAAGGGGCGCAATGCCTTACTCGGCTGGCCATCGATGCGCTGACCCTCGAAGCGAATCGCACCCTGACTCGATAACAGGCGCAGCAACGCCAGCCCCAGGGTCGTTTTGCCGGAACCGCTCTCACCGACCACGCCCAGGGTTTGTCCTTCACGCACTTGTAAGCTGACTCTGTCAACCGCCTTGACATGATCCGTGACTTTTCCAAACCAACCGCGCTTCAGCGGGAACCAGACTTTGAGTTGATCGCCGGCCATCACGACCGACGCATCATCACTTTCAGGGGGGGGGTCACCCTTTGGTTCAGCGGCCAGCAGTTGCCGGGTATAGGCATGTTGTGGGTTATTGAAAATATCGGTAACTGAACCGGTTTCCACGACCCTGCCGGCTTGCATCACGCAGACCCGATCAGCCATTTTCCGCACGATGCTCAGGTCATGGGTGATGAACAGAATAGCCATGCCCAGGCGCGCCTGTAAGTCCTTCAGTAATTTCAGGATCTGCGCCTGGATCGTCACATCCAATGCGGTTGTTGGCTCGTCGGCGATCAGGATATCGGGATCGTTAGCCAGGGCCATAGCGATCATCACGCGCTGCCGCTGACCGCCGGACAGCTCATGCGGCAGGGCATTCAACCGATGCGCCGCGTCTGGCAATCCTACGAGATTCAACAGTTCCTCGATCCGCGTCTTGAGTCGGATCTCACGCAAACCCTTGTGCAATAGCAACGTTTCGCCAATCTGCTTTTCAATAGAATGCAGAGGATTCAGCGAGGTCATTGGTTCCTGGAAAACCATGGCGATCTGGTTGCCGCGAATCTCGCGTAACCGGGCAGGCGCTGCGCCCAGCAATTCCTCGCCGCGCAAACGGATGCTGCCGTCAGGATGCCGGGCATGAGGATAGGGTAGCAATTGTAGAAGCGACAACGCCGACACGGATTTGCCCGAGCCGCTCTCTCCCACCAGCGCCAGCGTCTCGCCGCGCCGAAGCGTGAAGGAAATCTGTTTGACTGCCGGCGTCACGCCGAAGGAAACGGAGAGATCACGAACTTCAAGGAGTAGGGGAGATTCACTCACTTCTAAGTGGGCTTTCATGCATTGCCTTCGGCATGGAACAGTTTATGAGAGATGAATAGTATGAATGTGCTGAAAGGATACAGGCATTGGCGATAATTCCCGCAAGCGCGCTTGCCGCTCTACCAGAGGCAATCGACCGAGCGCTTCCACCGCCTGGTAAAACCTTGCGAAATCCCGCCCTTCCCGTTCAAACAAGGCCAGAAATGCGGGAACCTGCCGGTGATAGGTGCTAACACCAGCCAGTTTGGCGTTATTCAAGTCCTGCATGAACCAACGATCATAACCCGCATAGCCTCCCCAATCCTGTTTGAGCGCCTGATAACGCGCCCGCAATGCTTCCAGGATGCGCTGCTTGCCGGCGCGCTTCTCTGGCGCACGCTGCGAAGAAGCATAGAGCGTTGCCAATTGGGCGCGGGTCTCGGCGGTTAATTGCAAAAATTGCTGACGTCGCCGCCGGTCCGTCGCATACTCTTGTTGCTCCCGCATCGTTCCTCGTTGTTGCAGCCAGCGTTCCGCGCCCAACTGGCCGACGGCGGTCGCAAACGCCTCGTTGAAAGCCGTATCATCGGCGATATACAGCCGTTGATGCGCCAGTTCGTGGAACATCAGTTCCGCCAGTCGCCCCGTCGGCCAGTCCATGAAGGTGTTGAGCAAGGGATCGGCAAACCAGCCCAACGTCGAGTAGGCGGTAATGTTGGCGACATAAACATCGTCGCCTGCTGCGCGCAATTCCGCCGCCAACCGATCAGCGGCCTCCGTGTCGAAATAACCGCGATAACTCAGGCAGCCCACCACCAGAAAGCACCATTGGCGCGGTGTCAAGCTCAGTTCGGGGGCGGCAAATACGTTTTTCACCACCCAGGGCCGCTGAAGATCGGCATAGTCCCGGTAACTGCGATTATCCGGCAGCGCCAACTCGGTGGTGGCGAAGTCGCGCAAGGCCTGGGCAATTTCCAGTCGCTGGCGCAATTCCAGCGGAGTTGTGGCGTCAGCCAGCACGGCTGTTACGGGACGGCGCGCTTGCCAAAGCTCCTGTTGGCCCGCTGCGGCCTGCCGATAATAGGCCAGCTCAGCGCAACCGGACAGGGTGGCCATGATCGCCACGACCATCATGCCAGTGAAAAAGACCGGTGAAATCTGTCGCATTACCTGGAAATCGCTTAAAGTTTGCCCGATTGATCATCCCGTTGCAGTGCGGATGGCTTATGCATAGGGTATTAAATTGACATGAATACCGGTACGGTAAAAACCTATCTGGTCGGCGGCGCGGTACGCGATGAACTGTTGAATCTGCCGGTGACAGAACGCGACTGGGTGGTGGTCGGCGCGACGCCGGACGATTTGCTCACGCGCGGCTTTCGCCCCGTGGGCAAGGATTTCCCGGTGTTTCTGCACCCGGAAACCCGTGACGAATACGCCTTGGCGCGCACCGAACGCAAGACCGCGCCGGGTTATCATGGGTTCCAGGTTCACGCGGCCCCTGAGGTCACGCTGGAGGATGACCTGCAGCGCCGCGATTTGACGATCAACGCCATGGCGCGCGATGCGCAAGGCCATCTGA
>JAGRHK010000371.1 GCA_020444985.1 Candidatus Competibacteraceae bacterium | reverse complement strand
GATAAGGCTGAAGTAGAAATATCCACTTTGAAGCACCTTTTCTCCATCGATTCGCGCGCGACGGGCCGCGCGTTCGTCGCTGTATCCAAAGTGCGATGCCAAAGCACGATCAGCAGCGCTTTTGGATAAATTCAGTCTGTCGCAATGCCAGGCGTGGGCAAGGCCTACCGCTGCTTTACGGGCCAAGTTCTGTTTGCGTCCACGTCGCGGAGGAGGCTTGAGAGCAGTCAGAGTGACCCAAGCGTTGAGTGGTGGGATCAGGCGTCGCGGAGGATCGCCTTCAATAATAACCCCGGTTGCGAATTGATGTCCTTGGGGGTTGAAAATCTGGTGCAGCGCCAGACTGAGACGGGTTTTGTTCATGCCGCGTCCTTTGTCGTTTGGGAAATGTCCCTTGCGGGCGCGTCCAACTTTCCTACGGCGGCGGCCTTGTGTTCGGGTGCAAGATGGGCATAGCGCAGGGTCATGTCCAGACTGGTATGCCCAAGCAGCTCTCGGACGGTATTGAGGTCAACTCCAGCCATAACCAGCTTGGACGCGAAGGTATGGCGCAGATCATGCCAGCGAAAATCCACCAGGGCGGCGGTGCGGCGGACCCGCTCCCAACTGCTGCTGATGTTGTCGAGGCGCGCGCCCTGCTGGCCAGGGAAAATCCAGACAACCGGCTGGCGTTGCTGAATCCAGGTGGTCAACACGGCGTGTGCTTCCTGGTTCAAGGGGATATAGCGGGCCTCGATGGTCTTGTTGCCTTGGGTATCCCCTGCCACCGTCAAGATGCGCCGTTCCAGGTCGACATGCTCCCGCTTGAGGTTGAACAGTTCGCCACGGCGCAACCCGGTATTGATGGACAGCAGCACCAGCGGTTGCAGGTGGTCAACATAGCCGTCCCGTAAATCCGGCAACACGGCGTAGCCTCGGGCGCGTCGCCAAGCGTTGCCTTGGTCGCGTTCATCCCGATAGCGGTTTTCCCGTTCCGCCAGGGCGGCGCGTAAGCCGCGTTCTTCATCGGCATTCAGGTAGCGAATCCGGCCAAGGTGGTTGACTTTGATCGGCTTGACCTTCGCCAGCGGATGATTCTCCAGCAGTTTCCATTCCACGGCTTTGTTGAGCGCGGCTTTCAAGGTGACCAGTTCCCGATTCGCCGTCGTCGGCTTGACCTGCTTCAAGCGTTGCGCGCGCCATTTCTCGACCTGCCAGGCGGTAATGTCCGCCAGTTTCTGATCCGCCAGATCGGGAAACCGGGAGAGTAGATAGCCCACGGTCATCTTGCCCGTGCGGCGGTGCGCTTCAAACCAAGGGGCATAGACCTCCCGGATGTATTGCGCGAAGGTTCGCGCCTTGGCGGCCTTGCGGGCGTTGACCGGATCGCCGCCGAGTTGTGCCTCGGCAAGAATGGTGCGGGCTTTATCGCGCGCCTGTTCCGGGGTCAATGCGCCGGGGTGGCCAATCTTGATCCAGCGGGCGCGCGCATAGTTGACGTAGTAGGTTTTATGTCCGCTCGGCTGAACGCGCAAAATAAAACCCGGCAGGCGCGTATCGTGAATGTCATACTTTTTAACTTGGGCTTGCGCCTGGTTGACCGTGCGATGTGAGAGAATGGCCTGCATGTCCGTCGTGCGCCTGTCGTGCAAGATGATTAGAAATCAGTGTATCATGGCGCATTGGCATGAAAATAGCGGACATGAAAAAGCCGCTAAAACAGCGGCTTTATGTGCATTCCGGTACACTGATTTTCACGGCGATTCAATGATTTATCGCGCTCCTAAGGGTGAGGCCACAGGTTCGAATCCTGTTCGGGGCGCCAATATAATCAGTGATGCGCTGCGTGCGTTCATTCGGCCCCTTCTGGGCAGCGGTGCTGGACGCCCGCAATGGTCGATGATCGTCCTGGGTCGTGAACTGCGGTCGCTCTCCTCACATTTTCATTGGAACGCGCAAGGCTTGCTCCTTCGGAATGGGCGGACTCCCTTTCCAGCAGGGCGCGCTTGCGTTCGATGCCCCAGCGATAACCGGATAATGCCCCATCGTTGCGGACCACGCGATGGCAGGGGATCGCCACAGCGAGTTTGTTGGCGGCGCAAGCCTGCGCTACGGCGCGGACCGCTTGCGGCGCGCCGATCCGATGGGCGATATCGGTATAGCTGACCGTTTTCCCGAGCGGGATCTGGCGCAGGGCCTGCCAGACGCGCTGCTGGAAGGCGGTGCCGCGAATATCCAGCGGTAGATCCAACCCGATCTGCGGTGCTTCGACAAAGCCCACGACCTGAGCGACACGGGCCTCGAAACCGGCATCGTCGCCGATCAGATGCGCCTTGGGAAACCGGTCCTGCAGATCATTAACCAACGCTTTGGGGTCGTCGCCCATCGCGATGACGCAGATGCCTCTGTCGCTTTCAGCAACAAGGATTGCGCCAAGCGCGCTTTTCCCCACGGCAAAGCGGATATCGGTATCCTTGCCGCCCTGGCGGAAGGCGGTGGGCGTCATGCCCAGCACCGTGTTGGATGTTTCATAGAACCGGCTGTTGGCGTTGAAACCGGCGTCATGGATGGCTTCGGTCACGGTGCTCTCCTTATTTCGCAGCTTGGCGCGGACCTTGTCCGCACGATGCGCGGCGCCCCATTCGCGAGGCGTCAATCCGGTGATCGCCTTGAACTGGCGGTGGAAATAATAGGTGCTGAATCCCACCTGCGCGGCGAGCTCGTCCAGTTTCGGCAAATCATCCAAAGCTTCGATGATCCGGCACGCCTCGGCGATGATCGCGGCATGAACCCGAGCGGATGATGGCCCTTTTGGGTTGCAGCGCATGCAGGGGCGAAACCCGGCGGTCTCCGCCGCCTCGGGCGTCGCGTAGA
>JAGRHK010000370.1 GCA_020444985.1 Candidatus Competibacteraceae bacterium | reverse complement strand
TCTGAACGAAGGGCATTTGAGCCGGCGTGTGACGCATATCGCGCTCGGCGCGCCGACCCTGGCCAACGCCTGTCAGGAATTGCGGGCCGGGGCCATGGTGATCGTGCCCGGCGATCGGGATGATCTGTTGCTGGCCATCTGCATGGCGGCCATGAGCGGCACTCAGGTTGCAGCGGTGTTGCTCACCGGCGGTCTCAAACCGGATCCGCGCATTTGGAAACTGTGTGGACCGGCGCTCGATACCGGCCTGCCCGTATTAACCGTGTCCTACACCGCGCTGCAAACGGTGCTCTATCTGCCCTATCTCAATCTGGAAGTGCCGCTGGATGACCGCGCGCGCATGTCACAGGCGGTAGAAGCGGTGGCCGCGCATATTACCTTGGACTGGCAGGAGCCGTTGTTGACCACCATCGAGGAGCGCCGATTGAGTCCGCCGGCCTTCCGGCACATGCTGGTGGAGCGCGCCCGCCGGGCCAATAAGCGCATCGTCCTGCCCGAGGGCAATGAGCCGCGCACCATCGAGGCCGCGATCATCTGCCATCAGCGCGGCATCGCTCGTTGTGTATTACTGGGCGATGGCGGACGCATGCATCGACTTTCCGCCCGGCGCGGCATGAGCATTCCACCGGACATTGAGATTATTGATCCGGCTCACATTGACCAGCGCTACATCGACGCCATGGTGGAATTGCGCGCGCATAAGGGCCTGAACGCCGGATTGGCTGAGGAGCAACTGCATGATCCCGTGGTGCTGGGCACCATGATGTTACAGTTGGGCGAAGTCGACGGCCTGGTTTCCGGCGCAGTGCATACCACCGCCAACACCATCCGCCCGGCTTTGCAATTGATCCGGACTGCGCCGGATGTAAAACTGGTGTCGTCGATCTTCTTCATGTGCTTGCCCGAACAAGTGCTGGTTTACGGTGATTGCGCCATTAACATCAACCCAAGCGCTGAGGAATTGGCGGACATCGCCATTCAGAGCGCGGATTCCGCCCAGGCTTTTGGCATCACCCCGCGTGTGGCGATGCTGAGCTATAGCACTGGCGCTTCCGGCAGCGGCAGCGACGTCGAGAAGGTCAAGAAAGCAACGCAGATCGCTCGGGAACGGCGGCCGGATGTGTTAATCGACGGTCCCCTGCAATATGACGCCGCCACCATCAAAGCCGTCGCGGAAAGTAAAGCGCCGGACAGTCAGGTGGCGGGGCGAGCGACCGTGTTCATTTTCCCGGATTTGAATACCGGCAATACGACGTATAAAGCGGTGCAGCGCAGCGCCGACGTCATCAGCATCGGCCCGATGTTGCAAGGAATGCGTAAACCGGTCAACGACCTGTCACGGGGAGCGCTGGTCGAGGATATTGTTTTCACCATCGCGCTGACGGCCATTCAGGCTGAGCAGGCGGTGGCCCGGGAACGCGGTTGAAGATTCCGCCGGACAAAACCAACGAATATTGCTTGGAGGAGCTGGCCTGCCGACGCGAGCGCCTGAAATCGCTCGCCAGCAAGCGCCTACGTAACCTGTATTTGACTTCATCCTGCTATAAGGGCTGGGTTTTGACCCTCTGTTATGACCAGGCATACGGCGTCATGCGGTATGCTGCTTGTCATAAACCGGTTTTATCCCGCACAATTCCACCATTTTCCAGCCCGATCCCGATGGTATTCCATGTCCTTGCTGGCCCTTGGCCTCAATCATCAGACTGCGCCGGTCGGCGTGCGCGAACGCGTGACGTTCACGCCAGAGCGCTTATGCTCAGCGCTGTGGGATTTGCGTGAACACGGCGGCGTCCATGAGGCCGCCATTCTGTCCACTTGTAATCGCACTGAATTGTACTGTGGCCTGAAAGATGACGACAGCCGACCGGTGGTCGAGTGGCTGGGCCACTACCATACGCTGCGCATCACGGATTTGCGGCCTTATCTTTACCAACATGCCGAGGGGCGGGCGGTGCGCCATATTTTGCGGGTCGCCGCCGGACTGGATTCCATGGTGCTGGGCGAGCCGCAAATTCTCGGCCAAGTCAAAATGGCCTACCAGGCGGCGCGTCATGCCGGCACGCTGGGCGCACTGCTGAAACGGTTATTCCAACACACGTTCACGGTCGCCAAACAGGTGCGCACGGACACGCGCATTGGCGCCAGCCCTGTGTCGGTCGCCTTTGCAGCCGTTGGTTTAGCCAAGCAAATTTTCGCTGATCTCCCCCAACGGACGGCGTTGCTCATCGGCGCCGGCGACACGATTGAATTAGTCGCTCGCCACCTCCATGAGAACAGCATTGGCCGGCTGGTGGTCGCTAACCGCACTCTGGAGCGGGCGCACGCGCTGGCAGCGTCCTTTGCCGGTTACGCGATCGCCCTGGAGGAAATCCCCCTCCATCTGGGCGAAGCGGACATGGTGATTGCGTCTACCGCCAGCCCTGGATTAATGTTGGAAGCGCCTCTGGTGCGTCATTGCCTGAAACAGCGCCGCCATCAGCCCATGTTCATGGTCGATCTGGCGGTGCCGCGCGATATTGATCCGGCGGTGGCGAATCTGGATGATGTGTACCTGTACACGGTGGACGACCTCAAGGATATCATCCAGGAAAATCTGCGCTCGCGGCAAGCGGCCGCCCGCCAAGCCGAGGAGATCATTGACGCCCAGGTCGACCACTTCATGGGTTGGCTGCGCACCCAGAATAGCGTTGACAGTATTCGCGCTCTGCGGCGGCGCGCCGAGACGGCGCGCGATGAAACGCTGAGCCGCGCCCTGCGGCAGCTTGCACAAGGTAAAGAGCCTGCCGAAGTCCTGAATTTTTTAGCCAACACTTTGACGAATAAACTGATTCATCCACCTTGCGCCGGCCTGCGGGAA
>JAGRHK010000036.1 GCA_020444985.1 Candidatus Competibacteraceae bacterium | reverse complement strand
ATGACATTGCTGGAGCCCGCATTTAAAAATACCGCGCCGGCGTTCGTCGATGGCGCCGAGGCGTTGTTGCAACTCAAGAGCGGCGGGAAGTCGAGCAAGATTCAAGCGGTCATGGTGGTGCAGAAACCGCTGGCCAAATCTACCGAGATGCAAGTCGTGCTGGAGAATCCCAAGGATTTCCGCCTGGTTCCGGTAAAGGACTGGGATTTGAACGACAAACTGCCCGACGGTAGCGCCGTGTACACCTTCGAAGACATCACGGTTGCCGAGAAGAAATGGGGGTTTGACACCACGGTCGACACGATCTGCACGCGCGGGTTGATGCTGGCGAATAAAGAGAAACTGACCGCTGATCAGCGCACTCGTTTGGCCAAGATGATGTTGTTGGCCGCCAGTCGGATCGTTGGGGAAAGCAAGCAATAGGGAGAATGCCGCAGGCCGGCGAAACCCTCTTTCGCCGGGATGGGAGGTTCACCATCATGCCAATCCTGGACGCAGGCGTCGTGAGCGGGCCACTGTTGAAGAATTGCGCGCTATCGTTCGCACCATGAAAGCGCTGGCGGCAGTCAGTTCCACCCGTATGAGCGGGCGGTGAGCGCACCGATTGATTATGATCGCGCCGTGCGGCAAAGATGGGCGGTGGCGTTGCGCGAACAGGTTACCGCCAGCAGCGCCAAGAGGTGATTACTGCCGAACTTCTGGAGGTGGTGGCCGGTTTCGAGGCGATGCTGGAATAAAAATAACGATGCTGTTTGCGTTTCATCAAACCGTCATGCCAATGAAAATAACGCGCCTGATCATGGGCAGCCAAGCATCGCATCAAACGCGACTATCCGCTAACCCCTTTGATAAGCTATCTAGTCATAGCCATAGACCTGAACAACATGCAAATCCTGATCAGTAACGACGATGGTTATCAAGCGCCCGGCTTACGCTGCCTGGCGGAAGCCTTGAGCGAATTAGCGGAAATTGTCGTGGTTGCGCCCGACCGCGACCGTAGCGGCGCCAGCAACTCGCTAACCCTGAAGAACCCTCTGTACATTACTCACCATGGCAACAGACTCTACAGTGTTGAGGGTACGCCAACCGACTGCGTCCATGTCGCCATTACCGGTTTACTGGAGCGAGATCCGGACATGGTGGTGTCCGGCATCAATAACGGCCCTAATCTGGGCGATGACGTTCTTTACTCTGGCACGGTAGCAGCAGCGATGGAAGGTCGCTTCCTGGGTTTGCCTGCGATTGCGATCTCACAAGCTTCTTATCAACCACAGCATTTTGCAACCGCCGCCCGCGTTGCAGTCTGGCTGGTCAACCGCTTGCGGGAACGAGCGCTGCCCCCCGACATCATTCTTAACGTCAACGTCCCCGACCGGCCCTGGGAAGAATTGGCCGGTTTCCAGACGACGCGTCTGGGCCATCGACACAAGTGGGAGCCGGTCATCAAAAGCACCGATCCGCGCGGTCGGCCCATCTACTGGATCGGTCCCGCCGGCCCGGAACAAGAGGCGGGTCCCGGCACTGACTTCCATGCGGTGCGCGCCGGCTATGTTTCGATTACGCCGCTGCAAGTCGACCTGACCCGGCATGGTGCAATGGATACCTTGAATCAGTGGCTGAGTGAAAAATCGCCAAAAGTTACGTGATAGGAAGGGGAATGTTCAAAATTTTTACATTCCAATGGTAGACTTGGCGCTTTGGAAAAGCTTATTATCGCTAAGCATTTTGTAGTGCGGAGCAGGGAAGAACATTCATCCGCGTTTTATCTGGCCGTGAACAAAAGTGAACGGCAGGCCTTCATCATCATGCGATGAATGTGGGTTTTCTGGTATTAAAAAAACAATATACAAAGACGCAGCCGACCGTTTTCCGGCCCGGCGTCAACAGTGAAGTTCCACCAAGCGAAGTAGGTCGAGGAGGTTATCGATGTCCCGACGGATCAGTGCCTGTCTGGAAGAAGCAGTCGTTTGTGACGATGAACTGGTCATGGAAGATCACCTGTTGGACGAGGACAAGCTGGAAGAAGATGACGATAACGAGATCGTCGCTGGAAATGAAGAGTTACAGGAGGCTGCGGATACTGTCTGGTCGTCTCCTACCGTGACCGCTCCCCGGGAAGTGACCCTGGAGGAATTGGACGCGACTCGCATGTATTTGAGCGAAATTGGATTCTCTCCTCTGCTGACCGCTCAGGAAGAAGTGTATTTTGCTCGCTTGGCCATCCAGGGCGATGCCGCCGCCCGCAACCGCATGGTTGAAAGCAACCTGCGGCTGGTGGTCAAAATTGCCCGCCGCTATATGAACCGGGGACTCAGCCTGCTTGACCTGATCGAGGAAGGCAATCTGGGGCTTATTCACGCCGTCGAGAAATTTGATCCTGAACGCGGCTTCCGGTTCTCAACCTACGCGACCTGGTGGATTCGGCAAACGATCGAACGGGCGCTGATGAATCAGACCCGCACCATTCGTCTGCCGATCCATATTATTAAGGAAATCAATGGCTATCTGCGTACTGCTCGGCAGTTGACGCAGACTCTGGATCATGAACCCAGCACCGAGGAAATCGCTCAGGCCATGGGCAAGTCGGTGGCGGAAGTGAAGCGGATGCTGCAGCTCAACGAACGGGTGGCCTCGGTAGACACCCCGATTGGCAAGGATGAAGACCGTTCTCTGCTGGACGCTATCCCCGATGACAACAATACCGATCCCTCACAACTGTTGCAGGATGCTGATCTTAACGAAAAGCTGGAATCCTGGCTTGATCAGTTGAACGACAAGCAACGGACTGTGGTGAAGCGGCGGTTTGGACTCTGCGGGCAGGAAAAGGCGACCCTGGAGCAAGTCGGCAACGAAATCGGCGTTACCCGCGAACGAGTGCGGCAAATTCAGATCGATGCTTTGCGGCGACTGCGCAAGATTTTGGAAGGCGAAGGATTTTGCCAGGATTTTTTGTAAGCGGCTAATATCCCCGTTTCTGCTCCCAGCAGAAACGGGGCGTGGCATGTTGAAAAGAGTTAGTCCGTCTCAATCATCAATAACGCCGCCGCAACCCGGCGATCCTCCAGCATGATCACGTTGTAGGTCCGGCAGGCAGCGGCGGTATCCATAATCTCGATGCCGACCCCTTGCGTTAGCAAGGCCTGGGTCAGTTTTGGCTGTGGAAATCGCTGCCGATCGCCAGTGCCCAGCAAGATAACTTCCGGCGCCAGGGCCATGATCGCTGCAAAGTGCTCTTCTCCCAGATCGGCGAAGGTCTGAGGCGGCCAATCGGTGACTAATTGGTCGGGAGTCACAATCACGCTGCGGCGGATTTGTTGCTCGTTGACATTAATCCAGCCTGGCCCATAGCTTTTGATGAAGTGTTTACTGATGTCGGTATCGAGACTGAAATGCATGAAAAATCCCTCTGAACCCTGGAAAAGGGATCCGCAAGTCGGCTCGCGCCAGACGCGCTGATCCGCTGTATTGGCCATTCAGAGTCGTCGTAATCGTGAATGTTCCAACGTCGCGCTGCGCGCGCTCCGCGCTTCACCGTGAGAATCCATGATGACCGAAACCGCTCCTTATACCATTCACGCCCTGGAACTGGGGCGCATGAGCAATTTCATCTATGTGATCCATGACCACGCCACCGATCGCGCGGCAGTGGTCGATCCGGCTTGGGATGTGCCAGCGATTCTGGCTACTGTTGAACGAGGTGGTTTGCGCGTCACTGATATTTTGCTGACCCACAGCCATTTTGATCATATCAACGGCGTCGAAGCGTTGTTGAACGCCAGCGATGCCCAGTTGCATCTGCTTCGGGCGGAAGCTGCATTCTGGAATAATTACCTTGACTTGCCGACTTTGCATGAAGGTGGCGACCGCATTCAGTTGGGTGAAACCGAGATTGAAATGCTGCACACGCCGGGGCATACCCCTGGTTCAGCCTGCTACCGGCTGGGCAACCAGGTGTTAACCGGCGATACCCTGTTTGTATTTGGTTGTGGGCGTTGCGATCTGCGTGGCGGCGATCCCGAGCAGATGTATCAAAGCCTGCGTCGGCTGGGCGAGCGGCTGCCTGGCGCTACACTGATTCGTCCCGGTCATAATTACGGCATTACGCCGACCTCGACCCTGCTGGAACAACTAGACGGCAATCCTTTCCTGCATTTCGATAACAGTCCAGGCTTTGTCGAATACCGGATGCATTTACATGACCGCGAGGAGCCTTACCGACCGGAGCCGCATCCGCATCGGCACTGATTGGAAAACCGTGTTCGCATTTGAACCGATTGGTATCGTCCATTCCTGTTTTCGCGAGAAATTCGGCATTCCCCGTCAACCGGGATTGGTTTCGGCGGCGCGGGCGACGTTGGAATTACGACCGCCTTATGCACAACCGGCTGCCGTGCGTGGACTGGAGGATTTTTCCCATCTGTGGCTGTTGTTCGTGTTTCACGGCCTGCCCGAGAGGCGCTGGCAGCCGACTGTGCGACCGCCGCGTCTGGGCGGTAATCGGCGGCTGGGCGTATTTGCAACCCGTTCCCCGTTTCGACCGAATCCGCTGGGATTGTCCGCAGTCAGGCTGGAAAAAATTGTGATGGGTTCCGGTGGAATCACGCTGCATCTGGCAGGGGTGGATTTACTCGATGGAACGCCGGTTTTGGATATCAAGCCGTATGTGCCTTATGCCGACAGTCTCCTGGCAGCCGCCGGCGGTTTCGCGCCTGAAGCGCCTAGTGCAGAACGGGATGTCGAGTTCAGCCCACAGGCGGCGGTATTTTGCGCGAACTGGCCGCAAGGCGATTTACGTGAATTGATCACGCAGATTCTGCGCCAGGATCCGCGCCCGGCCTACGTGCGGAAATCGGGCGATGCGGCGCTGCAATCGTATGGCATGAAGCTCTATGACTTTGATGTAAAATGGGAAGTGCTTGAAACAACCGTTTACGTGACGGATATTAGTCAGTTTTAAGTGGTATGCATAGCCAAACATATTCGTGATTTCTTCTATTGCGGTTTTCCAGGTCATTCATGCGGTCGCACGTAACTGCGTCAATAACTCGCCCAGGTGGCGATTGGCCGCCAGATCGACTTCCGCGCCATCGTGGAATCGGGCGTTGCGCTCTACTAAATCCAGATAAGCGCGAATCCAGTCGGTATAGTAGTCCTGATCGTAAGTCGACTGACGTTCGTTGAGTTGCGGACCGCCGCACGGCACAGCGCGTGGCGGGAATATCGGTCGTGGACCGTTCTCCAGCGGCAGCAGGGGCCGCTTGTCAAGCGCCAGTGCGTCATAACCCAGAAAATCCACGTAGCGGTTCAGCAAATGAGCCGTGAGCCGGGCCGGCAGGGTCACAATCTGCTCGAATTTCATGCGAAACCCGGTGACCTGCCGAGTCTGCGCCACAATTTTTTCCTCCAGCTTCATGCGTTGCGCGCCACTGATCAACTCCTTGACGAACTCGGCCATCAACGCTTCGGGTATTCGATAATAGTCGCAACGCGACTTGTCGCCGCTCAAGTCCTGTAAATCCCGCATCCATTCCGCTACGGCCTCACAGGCGAATAAAGCGGCGTCATCCTTGCGGGTCTCTTCCTCTGCCGTCCTGGCGTCGGAAGAACCGGTGAGTCCCAGCAACGTTTTCATCTTGCGGGTATCCACCGCTGTGCCGATGGTCGGCGCGCTGACGCTCTGCTCATCATCCGGCAAGCGAGTTTCAATCCGGTAGTAAATGCTTTCCAGATCATCGCTATCCGTTTGGAGTGAACGCAGCAATTCTCCGAAACGCTGCTCGCCAGCGCAGTCGATCAGCCGGGCGGCGACCTGTCGCGCCGCTTCCAGGCGCTTCTCCAATTCCTGTTCTGGATTATCACTGACATGATAATGATCAATGTGCTCGGCCATCTGCGCGCGCAGTTGCTGCGTCTGTCCCGTCAGTTGCTGACGCTTGAGTTCGGGATTACATAATGGGCGCAGATTTTGCGCCAGATAGGTCACGCCGCCATCATTGAGCATGAGACCCGCATCCCAAGCTTCGACCGGGTTACGGAAGTGGCGATTGGCATTTTCATCCCGAAGAAATGCGGTGCGGAACATCTCGATGCGACTCTTCTCGCCACGGCGAACTTCAGTTTCGCGACCATTTTCATCATATTCAAACATATGTTTGGCTTTGAAATTGGGATTACGCAGCCAGTAGCTGTTGCGGAAACAGCCGTGGATATCCCATTGGTGCGGCCATTCATGCTGTTTGCCAAAGAAGTTGATCAGGGAGCTTTCCAGCCGGGTCGTCCAGCGCCCTTCCGGGGAGCGCTCGCCGGCCTTCTCCTCGAACTCCATGTCGAACTTGGTCAACACCAGGAATAGCGCGGTCGGTTGCTGGGTGCGCTGTTCCGGGGTCGCGCCGTGGGTGCTGACGATCCAGTCGTAAACCATCTCCGGCAGCGTCTTGACCTCCTGATTGCTGGGGCCAATGCACAGCAACATGCTGGTCAATTCCTGTTCGGCGCAATAACGTTCAAACAGGTAGGCGACCTTGCCGCGCAGAAACAGGCTTTGCAGGGCGTCGTTGCCTTCCAGGAACGTGGGTAAATCCTTGATCTGTTCGCGGGAGCGCGCACCGGGAAAGTCCAGCAGGTCGGTGTGTTGAAAGAAATCCCAGGGCTGCTCGCTGATCACAATGCGCAGTTCGGCAATGAGCGCCGCAACTTCGCTACGCGGCAGCGTCACCCTGGCTCCGTTGATGCCGATCAAGGTCAACATCCCACCGCCGCCGGTACCCAGACTCTTAAGGGTTTGCACATCAATGATGCTTTGCTCGCGGGGAATCAGCGCCTCCAGGCCGGCCTGGGCGTCGGTGGCGAAATTAAGACCCTGCAGGCCATTGTATAGGCGGATATAAAGTTGGCTGAAAGCGTCGACTTCGCCCCAGATGATGCTGAACAGACGCGCGCGCTCCTGGATCCGCAACCGAGGCGCCAGTTGCGCCGCCTGTTCCCAATAGCCGTGCCGCAGTAGACGCACTCGCTCCTGTCCCTTGAAATAGCGTTCGAAATAGGCTTGCAGATCGAACACATCTTCGGGACTCAGCGGGTCCACTGGCGAAGGCTGCGCCGCTGAAACCAGTTCGGCCAGCAACGCATTCAAGCGGGCCTGGTTGAGCGGCTCATCGTCGCTGTGATCACAGTCGGCGTAGTAAGTATTGCCGAGCATCTTCACCAGATCGGTCTGGGTCAGCAGGCGCATTTGCACCGGCGCGGCTGGCGTTGCGCCGGGGACGGTTTGCAAGGTGAAGCGAGTCACTAATCCGGTTGACTCGCGCCCGCCCTCGGGGTTGAGATCGCGGATGAAGTCAATTTTCTGACCAGCGAAATCAGCCAATAACGGCGCATCACCCTTGCGGGCAAGCGCGGAAATCAGATAGGACTTGCCGGACTGGCTGGGGCCAAACACGCCCGCGCACATGGGCCGTTGCACCGCCTGGTTCAGGCGCTTGGCTTGCGCGACCAGACGGCGAAATTCCTTGGTCAGACCGGCTTTTTCCTGTCCAACGCGCTCGGGATGTTCAGCAAGCCAGTCGAGAAAGCTGACGCCAACCTGCTCCAGCTCACGGCACTGGGCGCTCAGTTGAGCGCTGGAAGCAGCGGGGCGGGTAGGCGGGGCTTCCGGGATGGGAGACTGTGGCGGCGCTGTCGGCTCCACTTGTTCGTGAGCTGCCTCGGCCACCGGTTGATGCGGCGCTTCCAGCTCCACCTGAGGAATCGCTGGCGGGGAAGGTGCGTTGACCGGCGGTTCTGGCGTCGCCGACGCGGCGGTTGAATCGCTGTCCTCGCTTACCTCCACGCCAAAATGCTGCGCCAATGCCGCCAGCCCGCCGGCAAATCCCTGCCCGACCGCCCGGAATTTCCATTCCGCACGCCGGCGGTAGAGTTCGCCCAGGATAATCGCCTTCTCGGTCATGCCCACCGTTTCCAGCGTAAAGCTGGCAATGCCGGTTCCGCTATCGCCATCGCGCAATTCCAGGCGGACATGCCGCAAAATTGACATGGATTGGTCGTCCGCAGCGTCCAGCGTCACGGCAATTGCGACCCGGGTAATCGCCGGGGGCAAATCAGCGAGACGTATCGCGAACCGCCGACCCTGGTCCTCAAGCGTAATTCCGCCGTCGACTAGCGCAGGTTGATTGTAGAAGATGAAATCGCCGTCATCGCGTACTTTGCTCTCATCCGTCAAAGCAAAGGCGCTGGCATCCAGCGCCCAAGGACCGTCATCGGGCGCCCAGATCAGGCTAAGCTCAACGAGTTGAATACCGGGATTCTGTTGGCTCAGGGACAGATTTTGACCAGCCTGGAATGTCAGCACAGCAGGGTCCCTCTGGATAGTTATCTTGTTCTTAATCGGCCTAATCGACTACCGACGACAATATTCGCGCCTCACTTTCCTTATCGCGTTCGATCATGGCGTAGGCCGAATGATTGTGAATCGACTCAAAGTTTTCTGATTCCACCGCGTAGGCCGCCACGCGATCATCCTGATTTAATCGTGCGGCGATATCGCGCACCATGTCTTCGACGAATTTGGGATTTTCGTAGGCCCGCTCGGTCACATACTTTTCATCCGGTCGCTTGAGCAATCCATATAATTCGCAGGACGCCTCTTTTTCGGCCAAGTCGATCAGGTCTTCGATCCACAGGAAGCCGTCGCCCTTCAATCGTACATTAAGCGTCACATGAGAACGCTGGTTATGGGCGCCATAGCGGGAGATTTTTTTCGAGCAGGGACACAGGCTGGTTACCGGCACGACCACCTTGAGATTCATCGCCGGCTGCCCATCGCTGATTTCGCCGATGAAGGTTACCTCGTAATCCATCAGGCTCTCCACGCCGGAAATCGGCGCCGCCTTATTGACGAAGTAGGTGAACGCCATTTCGATATGTCCGGATTCGGCTTCCAGCCGCTCGGTCATCTCCACCAGCATGTCCTTGAAGGAATCCACGGAAATCTCACGGCCCGGCACATTCAGAATTTCCACGAACCGCGACATGTGGGTGCCCTTGAAGTTATGCGGCAAGTTCACATACATGTTGAACGTCGCGATGGTGTGTTGTTCGCCGCCGCTGCGGTCGCGCACCCGAACTGGATGACGGATGTCCTTGATGCCCACCTTGTTGATCGCCAATCGGCGCGTATCCGCGCTGTTCTGCACGTCAGGAATGGGGATCACCGTGGACATAGCGGCGGAACTCATGATCAATGGCTTCATGCAATCCTCGATAGGAGTCAGAAATTAGGAACTAGGAATTGGGAATTAGGAATTCGCTATTCGCTCTCTCCTAACCGTAACCAGCGTTGACATCCCCATTGGATA
>JAGRHK010000369.1 GCA_020444985.1 Candidatus Competibacteraceae bacterium | reverse complement strand
TCGCCCAAAATCGTCGCCATAGCGGCAGCGTCCTTCAACCCACGCAGCGTAAAGAAATTGTCCCAATAAGAGTGCTGTGGTTGACTGGCGTAGCCCTCGTGACTGATTGACTCGGGAACCAGTCCGCCATAGGGCATAAACTCGGGATCGGTACGGTACTTGCCACTTGAGCGTTGTTGACGCAGGAAGTCGATGTACCCGACCGCCTTGAGCGCATAGGGCCACATCTCGCGCAGAAAGCCCACATCGCGGGTATAGCGATAATACTCCATGATCGCGTAGATCAACTCGCCATGACTGTCATGCTCGGCAGTTGGGTCCGCGCCACGCCCGTCCACGCAGCAGGGTACCTTCCCATCCGGGAACTGATAGGGCGCATACCATTGCAGGAATTGCCGCACTTCTTCGGTGTAGCCCATGCCCAGCAAGGCGGCTGAGGTCAATGCGCCATCGCGAATCCAGGAACGGGCATAAGCGCGCGAACCGGGCTGGATCGCCGGACCGTCGCGATTGATCAAGATGTACGCCAAATTGCTCTTGATGCTGTTCGCCAGTTGTTGCGCCGTGGGCGGTAGTTCCAGCGCAACCCGATCTAGCCGCGTCATCCAGTCGCGTCGAGTTTGTTCCAGCAACCGATTCGCTTGCGCCGTGGCATCCACATCCGGCAGCATTGGCGCAGAATCCGGCCGGTCATGGAAGGGGATGCGCAGATACACTTCACGAGACGCGCCCGGCGGCAAATCCCAGCTATATTCCAACACCCCGGAGGCATACCCAAACGGCGCATCTTCAACACGCTCCGAGCGAGGCAACCAACCCGCCGCCAGATCGGCGATCATCGGCCCCTGATCGAAGGTTGCCGCGCGGAAGCGGTCTGGCGTGGTCAAAACGAAGATCTTTTTATCGTAAGGACTCACCTGGAGAATCCGATCAGCGTAATGCAGACCGCGAATTGGCGCAATGCCGCTGCGGGTATTTAAGGATTGCCAGGGTGGGTTGACCTGAAACGGGCGCACGGCCAGAAACAATGTCAGGCGGCGGGTTTCCGTGTCCGGGTTCTCAACCCGATAGCGTGCGTACAATGTTGATTTTCCAGGTGGCCCCGCAGCAAAGGCGGTTACAGCGAACCTAAAATGTTCAAGTTCCCAACGCACCGTAGGGATGGGCAAATAACCCTCGGCCAAATCCTGGATGGGTTCAACATCGGCCCAGGTGATCAACCGGCCATCGGCGAACAGGAAGGGTTCGATGGTAAAACTGCTTTTATCGACTTCCAGCGCGCCATCCTCGTTGAGCAGGGCTTCCTTGTCATCGCCGCTGACCCCCACCACGGTCCAATAGCTTTGTTCACCCTGCAAATAGCGGGGATACCAGCCGCGCGGCGCAGCGCGGGCCACGGCTTCAAAGAACCGGTTCGGCGAAGTGGAAAATTCGTAAGATTGCACCGCAACTTGGCGAATAGCATAACCCTGTCGGCGACTGCTGCGCTCCAGGTTAAGGCGCAAATAACGGGACTCGGCATCCGGCAGATAGAGATAATCCCGCTGACCGTTGCCATCGCGCACCGCATAAAGCGTTTCCCACTGCTCGCCATCGTCGGAAATCTGCACCTGGTAATCGGTTGCGTAGTCATCGGCATCCCAGTCGATGATCAATCCGCCATATTCGCGGGGGGTCAGAAAATCCAGCAGCAACCACTGATTTTCCGCCAACGCGCCGCTGTGCCAGGATGCGGCGGGATCGGTATTGAGTACTGCCGCTGGCGGGTAGCCTTCGGTCGAAGTCGAAGCGCGCACTGTGGGATTCAAACTATATGCGTGCAAGGGCTCGCGCGCTTCAAAGGTGAGTTCATCAATCCAGACCGAGCCCTTGCCCAGCTCGCTTGCCGACAAGGCGAACTCAATAGCTACAACCTCCTCCAGCGGCCCGCCCGGCCCCCAGGCGCGCTCAAGGTGTCGTTTCTTGACGGCAACCGCTTGCCAGTCACTGGAAAAAATGTGATCACGCTGCTTGAACCACCAGACATTCTGGCGGGAATCGACAAGTTTGAATTCAGCATCGCTGCGCGGGGCAGCGCCACGCACCGCGTAGCGAAAGGCAAAGTTTTCCGGCAGCGGCAGTCGAAAGATCTTGCGGGCGATAACGAAATTGGCGCCTTCCGTAAACTCAAAGTCCAGACGCATGGCCCGCCGGCCATCGCGGCCATCGTCCTGAGCAATTTCCAGCCGGGCTCCAGACGAGGCAACAACGCTCCAACCGCTCAGATCTTCGAAATTATCGAGGATAATCGTTTCGCGCAGGGCTGAGGTTTCAGTCACAGAAAGCGGAGCAGCTATTGAATCGGCAGAAGCCATTGCCGGGGCCAGGTAAAGCCCCAGGAATAGCAGGGTTGCCTGCCATAAAGCAGACCCAGTAGCAGAAGAAGGCATGGAGGGTTGCCTGCCATAAAGCGGGCTGGTTGGAGGAAGAGGATAGAGGGAATGCAACCTGGGCGGGTTAGACATCCGCCGTAACCCGCCTTCAGACGCCAGAGCTTTAGCGGGTTACTTTGCCAACCCGCTCTACGCATCTATTCCTTCTTCTCCTTGGCCTCTGCCTTGGCCTCTGCCTTGGCCTCTGCCTTGGCCTCTGCCTTGGCCTCTGCCTTGGCCGCCGGAGCCGCTGCCGGCTTGGCTTCGCTGACCTGAATTTCCTTGATCTCAATCTTGGCGCTGGACTTCAGTTTTTCCAGATAGTCATTCACCATCTTGCTTTGCAGCATCTGCTGGATCTGCGGCTTCAGCTCCTCAAGCGACGGCGGCGTAGCATCGCGGGTGTCTTCCAGCAGGATGACATGCCAGCCAAATGGCGTCTGCACC
>JAGRHK010000368.1 GCA_020444985.1 Candidatus Competibacteraceae bacterium | reverse complement strand
ATCGGCCACCGCCGGCAGGCGCGCAGCCAGATCGGCCATGTTTAAAGTACCGGTCATGACGTACAAGAAACCGATGCCGATCAGAATGAAAGTCGCGCCGATGGTGCCCATGATCAGATATTGATAGGCTGCCGTCAGCGCCCGGCGGTCGTGACCCATGCTGATGAGCACATAGCTGGATAGCGACGAAATTTCCAGAAAGACGAAGACATTAAAAGCGTCGCCGGTAATGATCATCCCCAACAGGCCCGTCAGGCACAGCAAATAGGCGGTGTAAAACCAGGGCTGCTTGCTCTCGGGAAGGCGAATGCGTTGTTCCACTACGGGTCGCGCGAAGCCTGCCACCACGAAGCCAATGAGCGACACAATCAGCAACATGTAAGCATTAACAATATCAATGCGATACTCGATACCCCAAGGCGCGGGCCAATTTCCCATCGGATAGGAAATCGCGCCTTGGCTTATCACCTGGTTCAGCAACAACGCCGCACTGATCAAACAAAAGCCGGAGGCCGATAGGGTCAGCAACCAGACCGCTCGACCGGGTCGAAACAGAGCAGACAGAGGTGCGGCCATCAGGGGAATGACGACCTGGAGGGCAGGAAGATGCTCGATCACAGGGATTCTTCCTCGCTCTGGGCGTGAATCTCATCCTCTTCGATGGTGCCGTAGGCTTCATGAATGCGCACGACCAGGGCCAAGCCCAGAGAAGTGGTGGCGATACCGACGACAATAGCGGTCAGGATCAGCACATGCGGAACCGGGTTGCTATAGACCACGTCCTTACCTGCGATCAGAATCGGGGCGGTGCCACCGGTAATCTTGCCCATGCTGATATAGAGAATGAACACCGAAGTCTGAAAAATATTCAGGCCAACCAGTTTCTTGACCAAATTGCCCCGTGAGATGACCACATAAAACCCACACATCATCAACACGATAAAAATCCAGTAATTGTACAGACCGAGGATTTGCACTTTATTCTTCGTCCTCTAGTGAACAGCGACATGGCGAATTGCCCTGATCCTACTCCCTGACTGCCTGCGCGCTGAGGTCATCGTCCACGCCCGGCAAAGGAATAAAAGATCGTGACCATGACCGAGGCTACCGTGATGCCGACTCCCAGCTCTACCAGCAAAATGCCCAGATGTTGGCCATGCATCGGATCGTGGGAATCAAGTACGCCATAGTCCAGATAGGCGCCGCCCAGCAGCATACCCGCAACGCCGACGCTGGCGTAGATAAGGACGCCCAGGGAAACGCCAATCCGCAATACCCAGGGCGGCAGAAGGCGCTGCGTCTGATCCAGTCCATAGATCAGCGCATGAAGAATAAAGCCCGCTGCGAAAATGACGCCAGCCTGAAAACCGCCGCCGGGTCCAAAATCACCATGAAATTGGACGTAGAGCGCAAATAACAGGATCAGCGGCAGCAACAGCTTGGTCATCAACCGAGGAACGGAGTAATGTTTCATGATCGCTCATCGTCCCGCTTGGAGCGCCGCCGCGCGCCGCCGATCAGGATCAATACGCCAATCGCGGCAGTGAAGACTACCGTGGTCTCGCCCAGCGTGTCATAGCCCCGGTAACTGGCCAACACCGAGGACACGACATTGGGAATACCGATCTCTTCCATCGAATCCTCCAGATAGTGTGGCGCAACATGGTGATGAATGGGATCGTTGGCATCGCCATAGTGGGGAATATCGTAGGTACCGTACATGAGCGCCGCCCCCGTAATGATCACCACGAGCAACGACAACAACGGCTTGCGCGCGATCGGCGTCTTTTCACGATGGGTGGTCAGACTCAGCGTTCCGAGCATGAACACTGTGGCGACTCCGGCCCCGACCGATGCTTCGGTAAACGCAACATCGACGGCGTCCATCACCACGAACAGACTGGCCGATACCAGGCTGTAGATGCCAAACAACATGACCACGGCGAACAAATCGCGCAGGCGAACGGCGGCGACTGCCGTCACCACCAGTAGAGTCAGCAAAAAAATATCGACCAGGAATTCAATATCGACTAGGAATTCGATGGCGGCGACTCCTTGTGTAGTAGAGGTTGCGGGTTGTCTGGATCAGCCAGCGCTGCCTTGACTAAGGCGTGGCTGGCGGTAGGGCTGGTCATCCATAAAAATATCAAAATCAACAAAAGCTTGGCGGTGATCAGCGTCCAACCACCCTGGAACATGAGTCCAAGCAGGATCAAGCCGGCGCCGAGCGTGTCGGTAATGCCCGCAGCATGCATCCGAGTATAGAAATCCGGCATGCGCAGCAGGCCCACACTGCCCACACCGACGAAAAATACGCCGCCCAACAGCGCGAGTCCACTCAACAGGTCAATCAGCCAGCTCATCAGAGATCATCCGGTTCGTCGGGCATGTTGCGCGGCCAGCCCATGTCGCCGTAGCGAATGAACTTGAGAACAGCGATCGTGCCGATAAAGTTGATCAAGGCATAAACCAGGGCGATGTCCATGAAATCGGGCCGCCCGCTCATGAAACCCAGTACAGCGATAAGCAGCACGGTTTTAGTGCCAAAGGCGTTGACTGCCATGATGCGGTCGTAAACAGTCGGTCCTAGCAACGCGCGCGCCATGGCCAGGATCATGCAAACCAGAATTCCCAGAGCAGTGGCTACAAACATCAGGCGTCGCTCCGTTCCAGCGCAGTGACCCGCCGATCCATGTCGCCTTCCAGCAACGCATCCGCCGCCTCCTGGGTCAGTGCGTGGACTTCCAGCACGCCATCGCTTAAAGAAGCGGTGATCGTACCCGGCGTCAGAGTAATGGAGTTGGCGTAAATGACTTGGCCCATTGCACTGCGCTGGGTCGGTTTGAGTGTGATCATGGTGGGACTGATGG
>JAGRHK010000367.1 GCA_020444985.1 Candidatus Competibacteraceae bacterium | reverse complement strand
CTTGCGGGCGCGTCATGAACGGGAAAACGGCGATGTGGTGATTACCGCGCTGCCGCATCAGGTCTCCGGGGCGCGGATCATGGAACAGGTTGCCGCGCAGATGCGCGACAAAAAGCTGCCCATGGTCGAAGACCTGCGTGACGAATCCGATCACGAAAACCCGACCCGCCTGGTGCTGGCGCTGCGCTCCAACCGAGTGGATGTCGACCTGCTAATGGATCATTTATTCGCCACCACCGATCTGGAGAAAAGCTATCGGGTCAATTTGAACATGATCGGCCTGGACGGCCGGCCCCAGGTGAAAAATCTCCAGCAAATTCTCGCAGAATGGTTGCGTTACCGAGTGGCGACCGTGCGCCGACGGCTGGAATTTCGCCTGAATCAAGTCGAGCAGCGTCTGCATATCCTGGAAGGCTTGCTGATCGCCTACCTCAATCTGGACGAAGTGATTCACATCCTGCGCACCGAGGAAAAACCCAAGCCGGCGCTGATCGCCCGCTTCCAGCTCTCAGATGCGCAGGCCGAGGCGATTCTGGAAACGAAATTGCGTCATCTGGCCCGGCTGGAAGAAATGAAACTGCGTGGCGAGCAGGATCAGTTGCGCAAGGAGCAGGAGCAACTGCAAGGGCTGCTCGACTCGGAAAAGCGATTAAAAACGCTCATCCGCAAGGAAATTCAGGACGACGCCAAACGTTACGCCGATCCGCGTCGCTGTTCCCTGGTTGAACGCCGCCCGGCGCAGGCCCTGGATGAAACCACTCTGACGCCCAGCGAACCCATGGTTGTGGTGTTGTCGCAGAAAGGCTGGGTGCGCGCCGCTAAAGGCCGCGAGATCGACGCCTCGGCGCTCAGCTATAAGTCCGGCGATGGTTTCCTGGCGCAGGCGCAGGGCCGCAGCAATCAGTCCGCCGTATTCTTCGACTCGACCGGGCGTACCTATACCCTGCCGGTCGCGGGGCTTGCCTCGGCGCGCGGATATGGGGAGCCGCTGACCGGTAAACTCAGTCCCCCGGATAGCGCGCGGTTTCTGTACCTGCGGTTGGGCAACCCGGAAGACCTGTACCTGTTGGCGACCGATGCCGGCTATGGTTTTCTCTGCGCCTTCGATGATTTGCTGAGCCGCAACAAGGCCGGCAAGGTCGTGCTGACCGTGCCGGAGGGCGCGCACATCCTGCCGCCCTTGCGCGTCGCTGGACTGGCAACCGATCGACTGGCGGCCATCAGCAGCGACGGGCGATTACTGCTGTTCCCAGTACAGGATCTGCCGCGTTTGCCCAAAGGCAAGGGCAATAAGATCATCGATCTGCCCGGTGAAGAGCGGTTGTTGCTGCTAGCCCTTGCGCCGCCGGAACAGAGTTTGATCCTGACGGCAGGCAAGCGGGATATGAAGCTGAAACCGTCCGATCTGGGAGGCTATATCGGCGAGCGGGGCCGGCGCGGCAAACCTCTGCCGCGCGGTTTCCAGCGGGTAGAGCGCGTCGTTATGGAAGGGACGTCCCTGTAAGGACGTCGCCGCGTGGACGCCCTTGTGATAAAACCCTAATCGCTTTAATCACTCTGGCGACGCGATGCACGCTTGCGTTCGTTTTCCAGCAGCAGCTTCTTGCGCACGCGAATGGACTTCGGCGTGACCTCAACCAGTTCATCGTCGTCAATGAACTCCAGCGCCTGTTCCAAGCTCATGCGCACCGGCGGAGTCAGCAAAATGTTTTCATCGGAGCCGGCGGCGCGGATATTGGTCAATTGTTTGGCTTTAAGCGGGTTGACGACCAGATCGTTGTCGCGGGAATGAATGCCGACGATCATGCCTTCATAAACCTCGTCGCCGGGACCGACCATCATTCGTCCGCGCTCCTGGAGATTGAACAGCGCATAAGCCAGCGCCTTGCCAGTAGCATTGGCGATCAGCACGCCGTTTAGCCGCGCGCCAATCGCGCCTTTTTTCGCGGGTCCATAACGGTCAAAGACATGGTAAATCAGGCCCGTGCCGGAAGTCGCCGTCAGGAATTCGGTCTGAAACCCGATCAAGCCGCGCGCCGGAATCAGATAATCCAGGCGCACCCGACCCTTGCCGTCCGGCTGCATATCCAGCAATTCGCCACGCCGCTCGCCGAGCTTTTCCATGACCGCGCCCTGATGCGACTCCTCGACGTCGACGGTCAGTTGCTCATAGGGTTCGCAAGCTTCGCCGTCGATCTCGCGGATGATCACTTCCGGGCGGGAAACCGCCAGTTCATAACCCTCGCGGCGCATGTTCTCGATCAGGATCGACAAGTGCAATTCGCCACGCCCGGAGACTTTGAATTTATCCGGGTCGTCGCTGTCCTCGACGCGCAGGGCCACGTTGTGAATCAACTCGCGCTGGAGGCGCTCGCGCAATTGGCGACTGGTGACGTACTTGCCTTCCCGCCCGGCAAAGGGGGAGGTATTCACCTGGAAGGTCATGCTCATGGTGGGCTCATCGACCTTGAGCAGCGGCAGGGGTTCGACGGCGTTGGGGTCGCACAGTACGTCGGAAATGCCCAGGCCATCGACGCCGGTAAAGGCGATGATGTCGCCTGCGGACGCCTCGGGAAATTCGATGCGCTCCAGGCCTTGAAAGCCGAGGATTTGCAGCACTCGACCGTTGCGGCGGTTGCCATGCCGGTCGAGAATGACGACCGGCGTATTGGTTTTGACCTGGCCCCGGCGGATGCGGCCAATGCCGATCACGCCAACGTAGCTGTTATAGTCCAGCGAGCTGACTTGTAACTGGAAGGTTCCAGTGGGATCGACGGCAGGCGGCGCAACATGGTCGACGATGGTGGCAAACAGCGGGTCCATATTGCCGGAGCGCACGCTTTCATCCAGTCCGGCGTAGCCATGCAGCGCC
>JAGRHK010000366.1 GCA_020444985.1 Candidatus Competibacteraceae bacterium | reverse complement strand
CGGTCAGCCCGTGTATGCCCAGATACAGACGCGCAAAGGCAATGAGTATAATAATGAATGCTGCTGCCAGATAAACGAACCAACGACGAGCTAGCGGTATCTCTCGGGCAATCAGCGCCGCCAGAAACCCGAAGACCAAGGTGCAGAACGTCGCATAACTCGAAGGAAAGGAGTAATCTTGCGCGCCTTGCGCAAGTTCGACAGGGCTGGCAGGCAACAAAATGCGGAACAGCAAGTTAGTCGCCATGCCAAAACCCAGCGCCGCCAACCAGTGCCAGGCCGCCGAGTCGTTGCGCTGCCAGACCAACCAGCCGAAGACCACTAGACTCAAGGGCAAAGTTACCTGATGATCACTCATCTCAGTAATGAACACCATCAGGGCATCGACCCAGGGGGTATGTAACTCTTGGAAGAAGTAGTATAGACTTTGATCCAGGTCGCTGGGTAATTGCCGACCTGCGGCGCTCAGACTCAGACTGAGCAGCATCACCCCACCCAGCAGTAGCATCGCCAAGGCCGCCAAACCGCGCAACTCCCCTTCACGAGGATCAAGCAGCGAGGCGCTGATCGGGCCAATGAAACGCCGGCCCTGACTCCAGGTGGTGAATTTCCGCAACCAATCTGTAGCGTGCGCCTGGAATAATCGCGCCGCGTGAGTGACGAGCCAAGCCGTTGACCACAGCAGTACGACAATAATCAGGATCAGCACAACCAACCGTCCAGCCACGTAAGAGGCAATATCGAGTGAAGCGCCAAACGCCATACCAGGGATTAAATAAGCCGGCGCCCATAGAATGGCCGAAATTATGTTAGCGATCATGAAATGACGCCAAGTCATATCCATCATCCCGGCCACGGTGGGAATGGTGCCGCGCACCGGCCCGAAGAAACGACCCAATAACACGCTTTTACCGCCATGCTTGCGAAAGAACTCCTCACTGCGAGTGACCATCTCGGGGTGTTTGGCGAAGGGCCAGATTTGTCGAATGCCCTGATGAAACACGCGACCGATCCAGAAACTGATGGCATCGCCGACAATAGCGCCCCAGGTCGACCACCAGTAAACGGTCCAAAATTCCAGGTGTCCCAGACCGATCAACGCGCCGAGGCTGAACATGACCAGCGCACCGGGGATGATGATGCCGATCACAGTCAACGATTCGGCCATGGCGGTGCTGAAGACGACGAAGCTCATCCAGCCAGGATGAGCGGCTACCCAGGTGAATAGCGCATTAACAAATTCGGAGTGCATGGCGAAGCGATTTCAGATAGGCGTGAAGGAGGCGTGTCGTTTACATCGGGTCAAATTGGCCTGTTTTGAAATTCAATACTGACGCTTCCTAACAGAAATTGCCAGTTATTCATCGTGTTGGAGATTATCTAGCGCATGGAATCAGGAGCCGCGATCATGCGAAAAGTAGATAAATAAACCATTAAAAACAATTGTTTAAAAAATTTAATGTTGATAGGCATAAAATTTGCTTAAAATGAGAACATTAGTCGCTTAACTTTGAATTGGAATGACTTGGAGCCGGTTTTGATGAACATGCAAATCCACCGTAAACAGATTATCATCTTGATGCTGGCCATGGTGCTGGCTGTGGTGTCTTATTGGGTTCCCTTGCCGCAGCAATCCACGCCTTATGCCCCATCATCGCTGATATTGCATGAATCAACCGACTCATCAGCACCGTCAGCCGAAACGATCAGCTATGCGCGTGAATCAGCGACAATCTGGCGGTTTCCAGTCGCTTTGGAAATACCTCAGACGCCTGTACGCACGGTCGCTGCATCTCCAGTAAAAGAGCTGAATTCAGCTCCGCCTCCCGTGAAAGAGATGAGTTCAACGCAGACATTGCCAACGCCTCGGTTAATGGAACAGCAGGATTTTGTCAATGACGACATGGGCTACTCCCCGCTGATGATGCCGGTTAAGGAACTGGATTACCGCATGAAGCACTAAAAAGATTTGTTGGCGCCGGTCAGTCATTCATCGACGAGACCGGTCAAGCCGTTCGCCAGATTCATTATTCCCCATCCCTGATTCCTCACCCCTGCAGACCATCGCCAAGAGCACATTCACGCTTCTCTTGGTTGAGCCACGATCCGACTCCTTCCGAACCCAGTTCATTTTGGCCTGTGTTATCATTAATTGTCAGCCAAGGTAGCCTGATACGGCATCTTTCGCGCAAACATGCCATAGTGGTTTCCCTCAGGCTGATGAAATAGCCTCGCCTATCACCGTTCGCTAAGGAGGAAAAACCATGAATTACGAAAATATTCGGACCGAAACCCGTGGCCCGGTCGCCCTGATCACTCTGAACCGGCCTAAGGCGTTCAATGCCCTGTCCAATGATTTGATGGACGAATTGACCCAGGCGCTGGATATCGTCGAGGCAGACGAAGCAATTCGCGCCATTGTCCTGACCGGCGGCGAGAAGGTCTTTGCAGCCGGCGCTGACATCAAGGGTATGAAGGATTATTCCTATATGGACGCCTATAAGACCAACTTCATTACACGTAACTGGGAGCGCGTCAGCCGCTGTCGCAAGCCCGTGATTGCCGCAGTCGCCGGCTATGCGCTGGGCGGTGGCTGCGAGTTGGCGATGATGTGCGATTTCATTCTGGCGGCGGACACGGCCAAATTTGGTCAACCCGAAATCAAACTGGGTATTCTGCCTGGCGCTGGCGGCACCCAGCGCTTGACCCGGCTGGTGGGTAAGTCCAAAGCCATGGAGCTTTGTCTGACCGGGCGCATGATGGATGTTGAGGAAGCCGAGCGCGCCGGATTGGTCAGCCGGATTGTGCCGGTGGCGGAACTGATCGAAGAGGCGATCAAAACTGCCGAGACGATTGCGAGCTATTCCCTGCCAGCGGTGATGATGGCC
>JAGRHK010000365.1 GCA_020444985.1 Candidatus Competibacteraceae bacterium | reverse complement strand
GAACACATATTTTTCCTTGATGCCCGAGCCAATCAAATCCGGCTTCAAGCGCTCCACAAAGGACTCCAGCTCAAAACTGGTCGCGTCATCGTAAATCAGCGCGCCATCCTGCACTTCCTTGAAGGTGCGGTCATAATCATCGTTGTGAGCGAACTCGTAGCCCGAACCGATGACTTCCATGCCCAAGTCTTCATAAGCGCCAATGACATGGCGGGGGCGTAAACCGCCGACGAACAGCATCACGCGCTTACCTTCCAACCGAGGGCGGTACTTGGCAATAATCGCATCCATGGTGGGCTGATACTTGGCGATCACCCGCTCAGCGTTTTCCTTGATCGTATCGTCAAAGAAGGCGGCGATCTTACGCAGGCTCTCCGCAATCTTGGTGGGACCGAAGAAGTTGTATTCCATCCAGGGCATCCCGTACTTCTCTTCCATGTGCCGACTGATATAGTTCATCGAGCGATAGCAGTGCAGCAAATTCAACTTCGCATGGCGCGTATTCTGCATTTCCGGTATTGAGCCGTCGCCGGACCATTGGGCGATCACCCGCAAGCCGATTTCTTCCAGCAGAATGCGCGAACTCCAGGCATCGCCGCCGATGTTGTAATCGCCCGTGATCGCGACATCGTAGGGCGTGGCCTCAAAACCTTCCTCTTTGTCCCGATTATGCAACACCCAGTCGCGCAACGAGTCGTTGGCGACATGGTGCCCCATGGATTGCGAAACGCCCCGGAACCCTTCGCAGCGGACCGGCACGACGGGTTTGTCAATCTCCTTGGCCGACTTCTTGGCGACCGCCTCGATATCATCGCCAATCAAACCAATGGGGCATTCTGATTGAATGGTCACGCCTTTCGCGAGTGGGAACAGGGTGTCGAGTTCGCTGATGATCTTGGCCAGCTTTTTATCTCCACCGAACACCACATCCTTTTCCTGGAAATCGGAGGTGAAGTTGATATCGCTGAAGACGTTGACCCCGCTATAACCGGTGACATAGTTGCGGCGACCGGCCCGGGAAAATTGACCACAACCAACCGGTCCATGGGAGATATTCAACACATCTTTAACCGGCCCCCACACGACGCCCTTTGCGCCCGCATAAGCGCAACCGCGCGCTGTCATAACGCCCGGCAAGGCTTTCTTGTTAGCGACGATACACTTGTTGGATTTTTCCAGAGTCGGGTCATTCGCCATGAGGTGTTTGGCGCGTTGCTTACCGGTGGCCTCTGGGTAAACTTCCAGCACCTCCTGGATCAATTGTTCAGTTTCTTGGCGATTCATAGTCATGATGGGTTCCTCACATCGGTTCTAATTCCCTCCCTCTAGTCAAGAGGAGAGGGTCAAGGGTATTGGTTCAGGCGGCGCACAGCGCTTCATCAGCGGCGGTTTTGCCGACAATCGATTCGTCTTCTTCGTCAAGAATGCCGAATTCCAATAACAGATCCTCCAGCTCGTCCATGGTCAACGGCGTGGGAATCACCAATTTTTTGTTATCGACGATTTTTTGGGCCAATTCACGATATTCATCCGCCTGCTTGCAGTTGGGGTCATACTCAATGACGGTCATGCGACGAATTTCGGCGCGCTGCACCACATTGTCGCGTGGCACGAAATGAATCATCTGGGTGCCCAGCCGCTCGGCCAACGCCTCAATGAGTTCAGCTTCGCGGTCAGTCTTACGCGAGTTACAGATCAGGCCGGCCAGCCGCACACTACCGGAAGTGGCGTATTTACAAATACCCTTGGCGATGTTGTTAGCTGCATACATCGCCATCATTTCGCCCGACACGACGATATAGATTTCCTGCGCCTTATTCTCACGGATCGGCATGGCGAAACCGCCGCACACCACGTCGCCCAACACGTCATAAAACACAAAGTCGAGTTCTTCGTCATAGGCGCCTTCCTCTTCCAAGAAGTTGATCGCCGTGATGACCCCGCGCCCGGCGCAACCAACGCCCGGCTCCGGACCACCGGATTCGACACACCGCACGCCGCCGTAACCGACTTTCAAAACATCATCCAACTCCAAATCCTCAACCGTGCCCGCGTCCGCCGCCATCTGCATAATCGTGCTCTGAGCCTTCGCGTGCAGCATCAATCGAGTAGAGTCAGCCTTAGGATCGCAACCTACGATCATGACTTTCTTGCCAACAGCGGCGAGTCCCGCCACTAAATTCTGGGTCGTCGTGGACTTGCCGATACCGCCTTTCCCGTAAATTGCGCATTGACGTATCATCGTATTGCTCTCCGGTCGCTAAATAATGAACCTTGCTTTCGCTATCCTTGGTTCAAGCGCCGTGCCAAGGATGGCCAAAATCTAACTGACTGTTTATTAAATTTTATTTATTCGCTACGGTTTGAATGACGGGTGGCATAGATGACAAACACAGCGGCTTGTAGGATTAACGACAATGCCAGCACGGCGTTGGAAGCTGGAATTCGCCTGCCACGGAGCGCTTGTCTTCCTATCAACCGCTGCAACTTGCCTGCAACGGTATTAGGGGGTCTGACTTTTCAACGCCATCCAGCGCCACTGCTGCTCGATGGCGTGGCGGAATTGCATCACCGGTTGTTCCAGTTGCTCGAACCCTTGGCGGAGCCAACCAAGCGGGCGCAGCAATTCATGGACTACATGACGGTGTATTTCCGGTTGGAAGCGTTGGAGGAAGTTGGCATGAGCCCAGGGCGGCCCAAGTTGCGCGGGCGAGCGGATTATCTGCGGATGGTGCGCGGCTGGGCTTTCGATCCCGATTGTCGAGAGGGCGCTGTTTTAAAAGGCTGGGTGGAATCCCGTTTCGGTCTCATGACCCGCTATCACAAAGGGTTGCTGGATGATCGCACTCAGGATGCCTATCTCCATTTTCTCGAAGCGCGCAGTCATGGC
>JAGRHK010000364.1 GCA_020444985.1 Candidatus Competibacteraceae bacterium | reverse complement strand
TTCTCGCTGCATCCTGCGTATGTTTTCGCCATAGCAGCGCGCGTTTTTTGCGCATGGTCTGCACATGACGCACTATAAACAGGCAAAACGATCCCGATTAACTGGGCGCATCAAACCAGAAAATTATAAAATATATTATTAAATAATAAGTTGTAAACTTGGCAACCGAATTGCATTCTTAAAACTCAAGGATTCACGCTCACCAACCCACGGTGGTTTGGCAGCAGCGTTAATCCGGGCGGCTAACGGGGGCCGCCGTCGCGGACTATGGCGTCCGGGCGCGTGTCATCACAGTGCGTGTTCGGACGTCCTTTTTATTTCCGCACACCGGTCAGTTGCGTTAAGCTTTCAGCAACTTTTCCTTTCTGCCCGGAATCTTTCTATGCTCCAGCCCTTGGACAACACCCGGATATTGCTTGGCGTTACCGGCGGCATTGCGGCTTATAAAAGCGCGGACCTGACGCGCCGCCTGCGCGAAGCGGGCGCCGATGTGCAAATTACCATGACCCCGGCTGCTACCGCTTTCGTTGCTCCCTTGACATTCCAGGCCGTCTCCGGGCGACCGGTGCGCACAGAGTTGCTGGATGTCAACGCCGAAGCCGGCATGGGGCATATTGAACTGGCGCGCTGGGCGGACTTGATCCTGATTGCCCCGGCCACCGCCGATTTTCTCGCTCGTCTGGCGCATGGCATGGCGGATGATCTGCTGAGTAAACTTTGTTTGGCCACGGACCGCCCGCTGGCCGTTGCGCCGGCCATGAACCGCCTGATGTGGCAAAATGTCGCGACCCAGGATAATTGCCGACTGCTGGCGCGGCGTGGCGTTAAAATCTGGGGGCCAGGCAGCGGAGAACAGGCGTGCGGCGAGGTCGGCGCCGGACGGATGCTGGAGCCGCTGGAATTGCGGAATTTAGTCGTCGACTGGCTGGGCAGGAAGGAGGCCGGGGCGCAATGGCAAACGGCGCCATCCGGCGCTCCCGCACTGACCGCCGAGACTCTGGGACCCTACGATCTGCAAGGGTTGACGGTACTGCTTACGGCAGGTCCGACCCGCGAGGCGCTCGATCCGGTGCGTTTCATCAGCAACCGCAGCACCGGAAAAATGGGGTTTGCCGTTGCCAAAGCTGCGGTCATGGCCGGAGCGCAGGTCATACTGGTCAGCGGCCCGGTGCATTTATCCACCCCATCCGGGGTCGAGCGAGTGGATGTGGAAAGCGCGCTCGAAATGCATGAAACAGTCATGAACCGGGTCCGACAGGCGGATATTTTCATCGCGACCGCAGCAGTCGCCGACTACCGCGCTATTCAAGCGGCGGAGCGGAAAATCAAAAAAACCGATGAGAGCCTGACGTTGGCACTGGCGCGTAATCCGGACATTCTGGCCGAGGTCGCCGCCTTGCGTTCCCACCGGCCTTTCACAGTCGGCTTTGCTGCGGAAACGCATGATATGTTGCGCTATGCCGAGGACAAGCGTCGCCGCAAAAATCTGGATTTGATCGCTGCCAATCAGGTCGGCATCGCCGGCAGCGGCTTTGAAAGCGAACAAAATACCTTGCATGTGCTGTGGGAGGGAGGCGAACGTGTGTTACCCTTGGCAGACAAAGATGCGCTTGGACAACAACTGGTCGCGCTGATTGCCGAGCGGTATCGAATTGAGAAAGCATGATGACGCATCAAACTATCGAATTAAAAATCCTCAATCCCCGGCTGGGCCAGGATATTCCCTTGCCTGAATATGCCACAGACGGTTCAGCGGGCCTGGACCTGCGCGCCTGTCTGGCCGAACCATTGACCGTGCATGCAGGAGAAACGCATCTGATTCCAACCGGCTTGGCCGTGCACATTCGTGATCCGGGATTGGCGGCGCTGGTGTTGCCGCGTTCCGGCCTGGGTCATAAGCATGGCATCGTGTTGGGCAATCTGGTGGGACTGATCGACAGCGACTATCAGGGGGAACTGCTGGTCTCCTGCTGGAACCGGGGCCATGCGCCGTTTACCATTGCGGTAGGGGAGCGGATCGCGCAATTGATCATCGTGCCGGTGGTCCACGCCCAATTCGCCATCGTTCCTGAGTTCACCCCGAGCGGGCGCGGCGCAGGCGGTTTCGGTCATTCCGGGCGGCATTAACGAACTTTTGATGAAAAAATCCATTTTTCGGGAATATGACATTCGCGGCGTCGTTGATCGCGACCTGACGCCGGACGTGGTGCGCGACATTGGTCAGGCGGTCGGTAGTCTGGCCGCTGAGCGTGGTGAACACTGTGTGGTGGTGGGGCGCGATGGACGGCTATCCAGCCCGGTGCTGGGCGAGGCGCTCAAGACCGGCATCCGCGCCGCCGGCCTGACGGTCATTGATCTGGGCGCGGTCTCTACGCCCTTGCTGTACTACGCCACGCATACCCTTGACGCAACACACGCCGGGGTCATGGTGACCGGCAGCCATAACCCGCCTGACTATAACGGCCTGAAAATCGTTATTGACCGCATTGCCCTGCATGGCGAAGTCATTCGTGACCTGCGCCGCCGCATCGAAACCGGCAATCTGCGCTACGGTTGCGGTCACGAGCGGTGCGCCGATATCCGCGTCGACTATATTCGCCGTGTCAGCGAGGCCCTGCCCCTGTCCCGACCGCTCAAGGTCGTCGTCGATTGCGGCAACGCTATTGCTGCCCACACGGCCCCCCCCTTGTTGCGCGCCTTGGGTTGCGAGGTGGTGGAGTTGTATTGCGAGGTCGATGGCCGCTTTCCCAATCACCATCCCGATCCCAGCATCCCCGAGAATCTGGCGGATTTACAGGCGGCTGTGTATAAACACCGGGCCGACATCGGTCTGGCCTTCGATGGCGATGCCGACCGGTTGGGTGTGGTCACGGATACCGGCGAGATCATCTG
>JAGRHK010000363.1 GCA_020444985.1 Candidatus Competibacteraceae bacterium | reverse complement strand
CAGCGCCGCTTGATCCACGCTCAGATAATCGCCGTCGATCAATTTAGCATCGGCGGGAATGACATCACCCAAGCGAATGCGGATCATATCGCCCGGCACCAAATCGCGGGCTTCGACTTCTTGCCACTGCCCATCGCGCAAAGCGCGGGCCTGCAAGGCTAATTGCCCTTTGAGCGCAGCCAGCGCATTAGAGGCACTGGCTTCCTCACGGAAACTGATAAAAGCGTTGAACAGCAATAACGCACTGATCACTATAAAATCATTCCAATCCTTGGTCAGTAACGAAAGCAGTGCCGCTGCCTCGATCATCCACGGAATCGGCCCCCAGAAGTAGGGCACGATGCGCTCCAACAGAGTGACTTGCTTTTCCTCCAGCG
The DNA here is from genome assembly GCA_020444985.1 of Candidatus Competibacteraceae bacterium. Lineage (GTDB taxonomy): Bacteria > Pseudomonadota > Gammaproteobacteria > Competibacterales > Competibacteraceae > UBA2383. Next base: position 2,515 of record JAGRHK010000363.1, on the reverse strand, counting down.
CATTCGGTCCAATATCCTGCAAGCGCTTAGCCGCTTCGGAAGCACTGAGTCCCTGAGTACGGTCGGTGTTCAGTTTGGCCAGCGTATCCTCGACCGTCATCTTGGCATAATCGACCCGACCCTCGGCAGATTCGGTAGCTGGGGAGGATGGAGCGTCGGCAGTAGAGGGACGACGGTATTTCCAAAGAAGGATACCCGCGATGAGCAATACCAAAATCGGGATACCCGTCCATTCCAGAACACCCAGGATCCTTTGATCCGGCACATACTTGAGATCAGATGCCTCCGCCTGCTTCGCTGCGGAGGAAACCTCTTCTGGAATGCTCGTGGTGGCCGGAGATGCAGGAGACGTGACCGTTGTTGAAACTGGGCTTGACGGCTGCCCCGCAGTACTCGTAGCCACAGCGCTTGCCGGGGGGCAAACCAAAGCTTGACCAGACTTCCGATGTATTTCCCATTGCCGCAACTGCCCTTCGAACTCCTGCAAGGCATCCGCACGACTGAGAGCCTGCACTTCGGCCAGCGAGGGGATTTGCAACTTAGCGCCTACCTTCAATGGTGAGTTGACATTGCAAGGCGCGTCGAATGCCTCAGGATTGGCCTTGAGCAAAGCCAGCATAACTTGGTCGCGACTGACATCATGCTCAGGATAGATCTGCCTGGCGATATTCCAGAGATCCTCGCCACGCTGAACCGGTCCATAGGTGTCTTGAGCAAAGGCAGGCAGTATCGTTATCACGCCCAGTAGGAAGAAGACGAATACAGCAGAGCGTGGGGTCATGGAACCTCCTGGTTGTTATTGACAGGCATCATGATGAGGCTTAGATCAGTCTGCTTCTGAGCGGACACGAGTTTTCATCGCAACCCAGAGCAGGTTCTCTTTTTGTTTAAAACAAGCCATTCAGCGCCAATAGAAATCCAAATGGGATTGACGGGCGCTACTCACCCGCACCGTTTGTTCTTGCGTCTGATTGAGTACGCTGACAACCACACGGTAAGCGCCGGGCGACAGTTGCGCGAAAAACCAGGGTCCTTGCGACTCGGCATTGAGAACGGTCTTGCCGCTTTCGTCCATAATGTTCACCTGAACATCCGCTAGATAATTTCCGCTGCCTTGCACGGCAAATAACAGGCGTAGGTTAAACTGGCTGGACAAGGCGTTCAGCTCATCCCGCTCGCCTTCCCCAATGCCTCCCGATGCATACCGAACGCCCTGACTCTCCTGAATGTGGATCGAGCCACCGGACGGTGACCCGCCGGGTCCATTATCTTCTTCTAGCGTAGGCTCGCTATTGCCGGAGCGGTTATCAAGCTGGACGCTCTCGCCTGAAGACGGCGGCTGTTGCGCACTCTGCAAGGGAGGCGGTTCTTGCATCGTGGACGAATCCTGGAGGGGAGCAGGATCTGTTTGTTGCGCGGCGGCGGGCGGACTGAATCCAGCGTTAAGCGCCAACGCCATTGCCATCAAGTGGATCATACGCACTATAGCCATGTTGAATCTCCTGATTGCTTTACACCGGGTCGGAAACAGGTCTTTCAAAAGGTTATATTAGCAGTTAGCGTTTTCGGAAATTACATTGATTCCCATCCTGTTCATATCCAATGGTCTTTTTGGTGAATGTATTCCTTGATTTGCTTAACATCCGGCTCCATGATCTCAAACCGTTGTGACAGCGCTTCGATGTTTTCGTAACCCACTGGGCGTTCCGGCGGTCGCCCTAGCGCCTCGACAATCGACTCCTCGAACTTGGCCGGCAAAGCGGTTTCCAGGCACAGTAACGGCACGCCTTCCTCTCGATACTCCAGCCCGACCTTTATTCCATCTGCGGTATGGGTATCGACAATCACGCCGCACTCCTGATAAATCCAGCGGATGATCGCGATGCGATCAGGATGGCTGCTGGAACCGGATACAAAGCCAAACCGCTGGATGTTGCGAAAAGCATCGGTGCCGGACAAGTCGAAGAATCCCAGCGCATCTACTTGTCGCCAAAGCGCGCGAACCATCTCCGGATCGCGACCGACGACATCATAAATAAACCGCTCAAAGTTGGATGCCTTGGAGATGTCCATCGACGGACTGCTGGTATGCGCCACCTGATCCGGCTTGCGCACGCGGTAAACGCCGGTGCGGAAGAATTCATCGAGCACATTATTTTCATTCGTCGCCAGGATCAGCCGGCGGATTGGTAAACCCATGCGTTTGGCGATGTAGCCCGCACAGATATTGCCAAAATTACCGGATGGCACGGCAAACGAAACCTCCTGGTCGTCGCGCTCGGTGACCGCGAGCCAGCCTTTGAAGTAGTACACAATCTGCGCGGCGACCCGCGCCCAGTTGATCGAGTTGACCGTGCCGATGGCGTGGCGGGCTTTGAATTCCGCGTCGTTACTGACGGCCTTGACAATGTCCTGACAATCATCGAAGACCCCGCGCACCGCGATGTTGAAAATGTTGGGATCTTGCAGCGAAAACATCTGCGCAGTTTGAAAGCGGCTCATTTTCTGATACGGC
>JAGRHK010000362.1 GCA_020444985.1 Candidatus Competibacteraceae bacterium | reverse complement strand
AAACCCTGATTGTGAAGTCAGGAATCCTCGCCCTTCAGGGCGGGGAGGATGTCAAGGCAGCCACCGGTAGTATTTCAGGCGATGATCGGGCAGGCGATCAGGGTGCAGGATTTTGATGACATCGGCCAGCACAACGTCAGGTTCGACGATTCCCGCTTCCCAATAATCGTTGGCCTTATTCTCGTTCAGACGCGCGTTTTGGTTGTAAACCCGGCGGTTGCGGAACGCCTTGAAAGCGCCATAACGCGCGTTGGCGGCCAGTAAATCCGCGCGCGTGAACCAGTCCAGGTCGCTGGCAAGCCAGACATCGGCATCTCCCGCGCGCTCGAAAACAACCTCGAAACTCAGAGGAAGGCTGCCCCGATGGGCATCGTTGGCCCAGAGATAGCGACCGCCGGCATCGGCGATCAGTCGAGCGATGGAGCTGCCGCCGCTGGGAACGTACCAGACATCGCGATCGAGAAAGCCGCTGAAAACCGATGGCTTTTCCACAGCAGGCCCATCGCGGACTTGCGCGGCAAGCGCTTCGTAGCGTTCCGCCATTTCGGCGAAACGGCGTTGGGCCAGCCCGTCCCGATTGAGAAACGCGGCGGTGAATTTCAGCCACTCGCTGGACCCCAGCAGGGTCGGTTCCACGTACTCGGAATTGATCGCCACGTTGACGCCCGCATGGCGCAATAGCGGATGCGTGTTGTATTGCGGCTGATCGTGGCCGACCGCCGTCACTAAATCCGGGCGCAAATCGAGAATCATTTCGAGATTGATGCCAGGACCGCGCCCGACTTGCGCGACCTTGCCAGCAGCAATCCATTGACGTACCGCCGGCGAATACACGTTCTGGTAGGAACCGACGGCGACCAGCCGATCCAGCGCGTTCAGCATCTCCAGATGCGGTAGATGCGTGGTGGACAGGACGGCGATGGAGCGCACGGGAATTGGTATGACCTGCGCGTCGGTGAAACCTGCAGGCGTCGGCGCGCCGCACTGAACCAGCACATAGCGGAAGCTCTCCTTGGCGGCGGGCCAAGGCGTCGTGACGGTGATGACCTTGTAGTGCTTGAAATATTCCAGAGTAAAACCCTTGGCGTAGGTCAGCGTGGCTTTTTCCGGGAAGTAATCGATCGTGGGATCGTAGCGCTCCAGGCAATCGCGGGTCTGATTTCGGGTCGGTGGCGTGGTGGATTGCTCTTCGGCGAGCGTGGCGCTGGCCAAGATGAAAACGCAGAACAGACCCAGAATCACCCGATGCAAAATGGAGAGAATGCAGCGCTTCAAAGGGATGATTGGAAGCGAGGATGTCATGAAATCAACCTTGTTTATGTAATTTAAAGGTAATCGGTACGTTCAGCGTGGCTTCCACCGGCTTTCCTCCTTGCTGGGCCGGACGAAAACGCCAGCGTTTAATGGCTGACAGCGCAGTTTCATCCAACATGGCATAGCCGCTGCTGCGCACGATACGGACGGCTCCCACCGAACCCGTTGACGATACCTGCACGCGAATAATGACCTGTCCCTCATAGCCTTGACGACGGGCGAAGGCCGGATAGGTCGGCTCAGGCTGATAGGCGGGGGTCGCCTTGCTGTTGCCTGTGCCGCGTCCGTCTGGCGCGGTTCCCCGAGAACCCGAACCAGAACTGGATTTGGTCGGCGTAACGCTGCTGTTCGCGCCCGATGCCGCGCGGGCTGGACCGGCCATCGCCATTTGAGTTGGCCGGTCCAGGGTTGCCGAATCCCTTTTCGGCACGCGCATGGATGGCGCGGCGCGCACAACCGGTTTCGGCGGCGGTTTGGCCGCCAATCGGGGCTTGGGCGGAGATTCCACCTTGGGTTTGGATTTAGATTTAGGTTTAGGCTTAGGCCTGGATTTAGGTTTGGGCTTGGGCTTGGGCTTGGGCTTGGGTTCCAGCTTCGGTTCAGCTTTCGGTTGGGAAGGCGCGCGGGCGACCGGCGGGTTGACGGGCAACGGCGGCGGGGGCATGCGTGCAACCTCGGACGCTGCAGGCGACGCGGATGCGGATGCAGATGAGGTTGCGGACGCCGACGGCGTCTCGGGCATTCCCGGCGCGGCGGCCACAGCGGCAGATGGCCCTGATCCAGATGGGATCAGCATCACGGTCACGGGTAACGGCTCTGGCGGTGGGGGCGGCGGCGGTATAGCAAAAGCCAGTAATAAACCGACGACACTCAGATGCGCCAGCGCCGACAAGCCCGTTATTGCCGTCTGCTGACTGAACGTAGGATGCATGATCGCCACCCTTTTCAGGGCGTCCGGAATTCGGTGATGAACCCGATCCGGTTGAGACCGTTGCGCTGCGCGGCGGCCATCACCTCGGCCAAGCGCTGATAGGGCGTACTTTTATCGGCGTGTAGATGCAGTTCCGGCTTGGGTTTCTGACGCGCCGCTGCCTGAAGGCGAAGTTCGAGATCGGTTTCACTCAGGGCAACGCCATCCCAGAACAGTTGCCCACGGGCATCGATGCCCAATTCCACCCGCGCAGGTTTTTCCGGCGTGGTCTGAGCATCGGCATCCGTTTCGGGCAGATCAACGGCCAGACGGTGGGTGATCAGCGGCAAGGTGATCATGAAAATCACCAGCAGCACCAGCATCACGTCGACCAGGGGAGTCGTATTGATCTCGGCCATCGGTTGCGCGTGGCGGCTGTGGTGGAAGCTCCCGAACGCCATCAGCCGCGCTCTGTGCAGGTCGCCAATGCCGCCACGGATTCATCTGTTGGTAGCGGCGTCGGATGCAGCGGCGGTTGCATCCTCACGAGCAAGAAGGCGTGGAGATCGTAGGCAAATCCATCCAGCTCTACGAGCCGGAGCCGGTTGGCGCGGGTGAACAGGTTGTAAGCAAGCACCGCTGGAATCGCCACCGCCAGTCCCGCGCCGGT
>JAGRHK010000361.1 GCA_020444985.1 Candidatus Competibacteraceae bacterium | reverse complement strand
GAACTTGGAAACGTTCAGATTGCCTTCCCGGTCGACCTGAGCCAGTCCTAAAAAAGCCAGATCCAAGCCACCACCGTCGTAAAAATCGAATTGATTCGGTTGATCGATGATCGCCTGAACATTGGTCGATGCGCCAAAATCCAAACCACCCGCTGGAATACCGCCGATCACGCCTGGCTCGGCCGTCATGGTCATCAAATCGATGATTTTTTCCTCAGCAGCGACGTTGGCGATGATTTCCGGCATCCCGATGCCCAGATTGACGATGGCATTGGCGCTGAGTTCCATGGCGGCTCGGCGGGCAATGATTTTCCGTTCACTCATCGGAACCGGTGGAATTGAAGCCAGCGGGATTTTTATTTCTCCAGAAAATGCAGGGTTATAAGCAGTGGAGAAGGTTTGCCAGTGATGTTCCGGCGGTGCGACCACGACGCAATCCACCAGAATACCAGGGACACGCACATCTTTCGGCTTTACGAAACCGCGCTCAGCGACACGTTCCACCTGCGCGATGACAATGCCACCGGAATTACGCGCTGCCGTGGCGATCGCCAGCGATTCCAGGGTCAGCGCCTCTTTTTCCATGGTGAGATTGCCATCGATGTCGGCGGTAGTGGCGCGAATGATGCCGACATGAATCGGGAAGGCTTTGTAAAAAAGATATTCCTCTCCATCAATGCGCATGATTTCCACGATATCGGTTTGCGTGCAGGCATTCAGTTTGCCGCCGCCATAACGCGGGTCGACGAAAGTGCCCAGCCCAACACGCGTCAAGGTGCCGGGTTTACCGGCAGCGATATCACGATATAAGTGAGTGATGACGCCTTGTGGCAAATTGTAGGCTTCGATTTTGTTGGCGACGGCCAAGGTTTGTAGGGTGGGCACTAAACCCCAGTGGCCGCCGATCACGCGTTTGACCAAGCCTTCGTGGCCAAAATGGTTGAGACCGCGCTGTTTACCGTCGCCTTGACCAGCGGCATAGACTAGCGTCAGGTCGCAGGGTTTATCCAGTCCGGGGGTGTGCGGATCATTTTCCGACTCCAGAAAGAGTTCTTCCAGAGCGCAGGCAATCTCCTCGGCGAAACCGATGCCGATGAAGCCACTGGTCGCGAGGGCATCGTTGGGGCGGATCAGACTGACGGCTTCGCGGGCGCTGACGATTTTGCCACGCTCCGGGATCATGAGTGATGCAAGAAGAGGATGCTGCATGGAAAATTCCTCCGAAGAGATAAAGCCCCGCCATCCGTGTGCGGGGGGGGCGGGGCCGGGTTTTAGGTGGCTTGGCGTATTTGTCTAAAAATTACCAAACATTGTGCCTAGAGTAAGAACGACGGCAAGCGCAATCAACGGAATAGCGACCGCTACAATGAAAATATCAAAGTAGGATTGCTTGTGCGTCAACCGGCATATGCCAAGTAAGGTAATGACTGCGCCGTTATGAGGCAGGGCATCAAGACCACCCGACGACAGAGTTGCTACCCGGTGCAACAGTTCCGGACTGATGCCAGTTGCATTGGCCAATTCCAGATACTTGGCGCCCAAGGTACTGAGGGCGATGCTCATGCCGCCCGATGCGGAGCCGGTGATGCCCGCTAGGATGTTGACGGCAACCGCTTCGGAAACGAGTGGGTTTTGAGAGATGCCGAGCACGGCGTTTTTCACGACCAGGAATGCTGGCAGGGAAGCGATGACATTGCCATAGCCCACTTCGGAAGCCGTGTTGAATACTGGCAGCAGCGAACCCATGGTTCCCTCGTTCAGTGATTGGATTACATTCTTCCAACGTTGCCAGTGCGCCACGATGATGAATACGATGGCGATGACCAGGGCGACGATAATCGACCACAAGCCAGCGACCGCCGACAGTTTGGTGGAGCCATATTTGGCTTCGGCCAAGTAACTGGCATCGATATTGGGAAATACGAGGTAGGTGAACGCGGCATTTAGACCGATCACCAGCAAAATGGGCAGCAACGCCAGCAAGATTGAAGGACCTTCGACCGTTTCGTTTTCGGCATCAGCCGCAAAAGTTTCATGGGGGTGATCGCCGTAACCTTCGCCAGCGGACATGGCTCGTTTAGCGCGTATGTTGAGCCACAAGACGCCGCCAATCATCATGATCAAGCCGGCGATCGTTCCCAAGCCTGGGGCGGCGAAGGTGTTGGTGCCGAAAAATGGTATGGGAATAGCGTTTTGAATAGCCGGGGTGCCAGGGAAGGCCGTCATGGTGAAGGTAAAAGAACCCAAGGCGATTGCGCCAGGAATGAAGCGCTTGGGTGTTCCAATTTCACGGAATAGAGCTGCCCCAATGGGATAAACAGCGAAGGCTACCACGAATAGTGATACCCCGCCGTAGGTCAGGATGCCGCAAGACAAGACGATGGCGAGAATAGCATGATTCTTGCCTACTTTGGTGACGATCCAGTGAGCGATGGTCTTGGCCGAGCCTGAATCCGCCATGAGCTTGCCGAAGATCGCTCCCAGCATGAAGAGCGGAAAGAACTTCAGCAAATAGTTGCCCAATGCCTGCATGAAGACTTGGGTGTAAGTGGGAAGCAATACATCCACGCCACCACCAATCAGTACGGCCAGCAAGGCCATGATCGGGGCGAGAATCAGCACGTTGATGCCGCGATACGCGAGGTACATCAACAGTCCCAGTGAAATGAGAATACCGAGAACTCCCATGAGTTTTCCTTATGGATGATTAGAATGAGGTATTGGATAAAACATTCAGAGCCGGTTTGGTATCTTTATGACCGGCGCAACAATCATAGCAGTGCGCTGTTTAACGTCAATTCTGTTTAATTATTATTTTTATATCAAAAATTTAATGTTTTTTGAGGGGTATTCAGCGAAGGTTGGCGGGGTTGGTAGGTAGAGGCCACCAAAGGGGCCAGAACGT
>JAGRHK010000360.1 GCA_020444985.1 Candidatus Competibacteraceae bacterium | reverse complement strand
CACCGATACGGTGCCCGGCACGTTCGAGGATGTGGAAGCGGCCGATCTGGTGGTGCTGGTGGGGTCGAACCTGGCCTGGTGCCATCCGGTGGTCTATCAACGGCTGCTGGCGGCGCGCAAGAAACGCGGGACCAAGCTGGTGGTGATCGACCCGCGTCGTACCACCACTTGCGATGTTGCCGATCTGCATCTGCCGCTCAAGCCGGGTTCCGATACCGCTTTGTTCAACGGCTTGCTGGTTTATCTTTATCAGCAGGACCGCTTGGATTCCGAGTTTCTGGAGCAGCATGTTGCGGAGTTCTTGCCCGCGTATTGGGCGGCGAAGGAGGTCGCGCCCAACATCCCGACTGTCGCGAATCGGCTCGGTTTGCCGGAAAGCGCTATCGCCGCGTTTTACGATCTGTGGAGCCGTACCCACAAGGTGGTGACGGTGTATTCACAGGGCGTCAACCAGTCCGCGCATGGCAGTGACAAGGTGAACGCCATTATTAACTGCCATTTGGCGACCGCACGCATCGGCCAGCCGGGCATGGGGCCGTTTTCGATCACCGGCCAACCGAACGCGATGGGCGGGCGTGAGGTCGGCGGTTTGGCCAATCAATTAGCAGCGCACATGGATTTCGCGCCGGAGGATGTCGAGCGGGTACAACGATTTTGGCAAGCACCTGCCATCGCCACCCGTCCTGGTTTGAAGGCGGTCGAACTGTTCCAAGCCGTCGCCGATGGCAAGATCAAAGCCTTGTGGATCATGGGCACCAATCCGGTGGTCAGTTTGCCCGATGCCGACGCGGTGCGAACGGCTTTGCAGCGTTGCCCGCTGGTAGTCGTGTCCGACGCTGTGGCTGATACCGATACTGTGCAGTTGGCCCATATCAAATTACCGGCACTGACCTGGGGGGAGAAAGACGGCACGGTGACCAATTCTGAGCGGCGGATTTCGCGTCAGCGGACCTTTCTGCCGCCGCCGGGCGAAGCCAAACCGGACTGGTGGGCTATAACCCAAGTAGCGCGCCGTCTGGGATTTGCCGCGCAATTTGCTTTTGAATCACCGGCAGCGATTTTCCGCGAACACGCGGCGCTGTCGGGATTTGAGAACGCGGGGCGCCGCGACTTCGATATCTCCGCGCTCGCTGATCTGAGTGATGCCGACTACGCTGCCTTGCAACCCCAGCAATGGCCGTTGCCGCGTGGGGCGCGCCTAGGCAAAACACGCTTATTCGGTACTGGTGGTTTTTTCACCGCCGATGGCAAGGCGCGCTGCATTGCGCTGGGGGAATGTGCACCAGTGCATGCGGTGGACGACAATTTTCCCTTGGTCCTCAACAGCGGGCGGATTCGCGATCAGTGGCATACCATGACCCGCACCGGCAAGACCGCGCGCTTGACCGGGCATATCCCTGAGCCTTACGTCGAGATTCACCCGGTGGATGCCTTGGCCTCCGGGGTCAGCGAAAACAGGTTGGCGCGGGTACATAGCCGTTGGGGCGAAGTCATCGTCCGAGTCCGTACCCATCCGGGACAACAGCCCGGTAGTGTGTTCGTGCCGATGCACTGGGGTTCACCGTTGGCCCCACGCGGACGGATCAACGCCCTAGTCAATCCGGTGGTGGATCCTTTATCTGGCCAGCCCGAATTCAAACATACTCCGGTACGGGTACAAGCCTATCGTCCCCAATGGCACGGTTTTTTATTGTCTCGCTTGGCCATTGAGCTGCCGATGACCGAATACCGCGTGAGTGTGCGTGAGTCGGCATGTTGGCGCTACGAGCTGGCGGGGGAGAGCACGGTCGAGGATTGGTCGGCTTGGGCGCGCAACATCCTCGGTGAGCATGCGACTTGGGAATGGCTGGAATTTGCCGATGTGGGTACTGGCCGCTATCGAGGGGCGATGCTGGAAGCGGGGCGTTTGCAAGCCTGTTTATTCGTCGCGCCGACTCAGGAGTTGCCATTGCGTGGCTGGTTGGCGGGATTGTTTGCTGCCGAGGAATTGGATCCCGTTGAGCGCAGTAGTTTATTGGCCGGGCGGCCGGGACAAGGACAGCGCGACAACGGTCGTATCGTCTGTGCCTGTTTTGGCGTGGGTTTGAATACCTTGACTGCGGCCATTCGTGAACAGAGTTTGAATACGCCAGAAGCCATCGGTGCAAGGCTGAAGGCTGGAACCAACTGCGGTTCTTGCGTGCCCGAATTGCGGCAATTGATTGCGCAGGACTAAATCCTCACTCGCAAATAACCTTCCAGCAAGGAACGAACGCCGGTGCTGGATAAGGCATAGAGTGGATGGGCGAAGCGCCTGATATCCGCATTCACAGCAACTTGATCGCGCCCCTGGAGGATCAGGCAAAAACCTCATAAGATCGTTCTATCGCCGCCATGGCGCTGTCACCTATAGTTATTATCAATAGAACAGTGATATTGATTAAGGGGACAAGCCATGAAATTTGAATACCACAATCCCACGCGCTTGGTTTTCAGTGCTGGCGCCCTCGCGCGCCTGGGTGAGTTCGCGTCTCAATACGGCAAACGCGCGCTACTGGTCACCGGCGGCGGCAGCATCAAACGCAACGGTACTTTCGACCGTGCGCTCAAGAGTCTCACCGAGGCTGGCGTTACGGTGTTCGCGTGCGAAGGCGTGGAACCCAACCCGAGGATCACCTCGGTGAAGCGTGGGGCCGCGACGGCCCGCGACAACGCCTGTGACTTGGTCATTGCCCTCGGCGGTGGCAGTGTGATGGATGCGGCCAAGGTGATGGCGGCGGCCGTTCTGTACGATGGCGATCCGTGGGACATGATCTTTCACGGTCAGCCGGAACCTCATATTCCGACCCAGGCACTGCCGCTGATCACGGTTCCGACGCTGGCGGCGACGGGTTCTGAAATGAACTGCGGCGCGGTGATTTCCAACGA
>JAGRHK010000035.1 GCA_020444985.1 Candidatus Competibacteraceae bacterium | reverse complement strand
TGAGTTTGCCGGTTCGAGTCGGGCGGAGGCGAACCCGGCCCGGCAAAATTAAAATAACCATCGCGAAGGCACAATGACCCACGAACAATTTCCTGGTGGTCCGATGTGACGGCCGCCAACTCGCCGGCAAAACCGCCAGCAAAAATAACCCTCGTGCGTCCATCATGATTAAGTCGTTGATCGCTTGGCATCCTTCGCCTTATCTGCTTCTGGTGCTGACCACGCTGTTTTGGTCGGGTAACTTCGTGCTGGGCCGGGCGGTGCACACGGTGTTTTCGCCGTTCACCCTGTCGTTCTGGCGCTGGGCGGTGGCGCTGGCGATCCTGCTGCCGTTCGTCTGGGGTTCGCTGAGTGAGCAGCGAGCGCTGCTGCGTCGCCACGGGCCGATTCTGCTGCTACTCAGCGTGCTCGGCGTGGTCAACTTCAATACCTTCGTCTACATCGGTCTTCAGTCCACCACCGCCACCAATGCCGTCATCATGCTGTCGATCACGCCGGTGTTGATCGTGGCACTGTCGTTCCTGCTGCTGGGTCAGACCGTGACCCGCTGGCAGATGCTGGGTATTGCCTTGTCGCTGTCGGGCGTGCTGGCCATTGTCAGTCGCGGTGATCCGGGGAGTCTGCTGGCACGGCAGGTGAATTCCGGCGACCTGTGGATTTTGGCGGCGGTGTTGAGTTGGGCCTTGTATTCGGTCTGTTTGCGCTGGCGCCCGGCGGGACTGGAGCCATTGAACTTCCAGGCGACGACCATGATCATTGGCGTGATTCTTCTGACGCCGTTGTATGGCTGGGATCTGGCTCACGACCGGTTTTTCATGCTCAATACGGCAACCATCGTCAGCATTTTCTATCTGGCGCTGTTTCCCTCCATTTTGGCTTACATCTTCTGGAACCGGGCGGTAACTGAATTGGGCGCCAATCGCGCCGGCCAGTTTCTACATCTGATGCCAAGCCTTTGGCGCGGTGCTGGCGATGATTTTCCTCAGCGAACGACTCTTCGTTTTCCACGCCGCCGGGATTGCCCTGATTGCTTTGGGCATTTGGCTGGCGACGGCGTATGGGCGAACTGCCGGCTGATTGGGCATTCAGTCCGCCAGCAGCCAGTCGCGCACCACGGCGATTTGATCATCGGCCATCAGGGCAGGGGCATGGCCCATACCGGGGAACTCGATCAATTTTGCCCTGGGGCCGCGCTCAGTCATCGCGACCGCGTCAGCATGATCCAGGATGTCGGAATATTCGCCGCGCAATACCAGAGTTGGGCAGGATACGGCGTCCCACAGTGGCCACAGGTCGATATCCTTCAAATCCAGCATCTTGAAATTCACCGCGATATCGGGATCGTAGGCCAGCGCATAGCGACCATCCTCCAGTTGCCGAGCGCCATGCACCGTCATATGCCGCCATTGCTCATCCGTCAGATTGCCGAACGTGGCGGCAATCGTGCGCAGGAAGCGCTCCATTTTGTCGATGCTTTCAAAGACGATCATCTGGCCAACATACTCTGCGATCCGCTCCAATCCTGCGGCGGGGATGCGCGGGCCAATGTCATTGATGACCAGTTTGCGGATCGGAGTCCCGACATGGCTGGCTAGAAACAGGCCGATGAGTCCCCCCATCGATGTACCGACAAAATCCACCTGCTCGGCGTCAATGCGCGCCAGCAACATGGCCATGTCGTTCACGTAAAGCGGATAAGTGTAGTCCGCCTTGTCGGCCAGCCAGTCGCTTTGGCCCCGCCCGACGACATCCGGGCAAAGCACGCGATATTCCTGTTCCAACGTGGCGGCCAGGAAATCGAAATCACGACCGGTGCGGGTCAAGCCGTGGACACAGACCAGGACTTTGGGATTGTCGGGATCGCCCCACTCGGTGTAGTGAACTCGATGAAAGCCGTGGGGTCCAAGGGCGCGATAATAGCGGGAAGTCATGCTCATCGAAAATGTGCTCCTCTCTCCCGCCTAAGGGGAGGATTGGGTTGGAAAATAAGACATCCAACGGATCGAATGATCGGGAAAGCCAAGCCGGATGACTATAATAGCCATCATTTATTTTACAGAGAGCATGTCGGCATGACGATCCTGCATTACATCGAAAGCGGTCAGGGCGAACCGTTGATTCTACTGCACAGCGGCGGCATGAGCGGCGCGGAGTGGCAGCCACAAGCGCCTGCTCTAGCGCGCCACTTTCGGGTGATCATGCCCGACCATCTGGGACATGGCCACACTCCCATGATCGCCGACCGGCTTACCGTCAGCGACATGGGCCGCGCTGTGTTGGATCTGATGGATGAATTGACATTGCCCGCAGCGCATTTCGTGGGTTCCTCCATGGGCGGGGCCGTGGCGCTGTGGCTGACCCTGCACGAACCTGCCCGGGTGAAGCGGCTGGCGTTATATCGCATCGGTTACCGCAAGGATGAAGCGACTTATGCCGGAACCCGCAACATGGCTGACCCAGAGTACTGGCGCAGCGTAGGAATGCACAAATGGTTAAGCGGCCTTCATCATCCCCAGGGCGGGCCGGACGCCTGGAAGAACGTCATCCTGCGGGTTTCGGAAGCGCTGGAGCCGGCAACCAGCGATCATGCCTACGATCTGGAGATGCTAAAGCGCATCACACAACCGACGCTGATCGTGGTCGGCGACCGTGATCCGGTCGCGCCGCTGGATCAGATTCTGGAAATGTTCGGGGCGATTCCGAACTGTGGACTCTGGGTCATGCCCTATGCGACCCATGTGACCGCGACCAGCACCTGGCGGGCGGAGTCGTTCGCGCTGGAGATCATCCGGTTTTTGCAACGGCGGGAATGACCCCGCGCCCTGCCGCCCGCCCGAAACCATCAGCGACTGGCGCACTCATTCGGACGGGCGACATGGGCCAGCTTGTCAAGCACCCCGTTGACGAAACGATGGCCTTGCTCTGCGCCAAATAGTTTGGCCAACTCCACGGCTTCGTTGATGACGATCCGATAGGCAATATCGGGACGTTGCATCAATTCATAACCGCCGATGCGTAGAATCGCCTGTTCAACGGGATCCACCTGGGCCAGCGGCCGATCCAGAAACGGCTCCAGGGCGGCGTCGATCTCGACCGCCCACTTCGGCGTCTCATGCACCAGTTCCCGAAAATAATCAAGATCGGCCTTGAGCAAATCCTGATCGGCCAGGAATTCATTGGCAATAATCGCTGGCTCCTGACCGGTGACCTGCCACTGATAGAGCGCCTGCGCGGCGCAACGCCTCGCCCAACTGCGTTTGCGGGGCAAATTTTTGCGCGGGGGTTCGGTCACGTTTCAGCCTTCCAGTCGGCGTAGCAGGCTGACCATTTCCAGCACCGCCATCGCTGCCTCGACGCCCTTGTTACCCGCTTTGGTTCCAGCGCGCTCCACCGCCTGCTCAATCGTGTCCACCGTCAACACGCCGAAGCCGACTGGTAGATCATACTCCAGCGCAACGCCGGCCAACCCTTTCACGCACTCGCTCGCGACGTACTCGAAATGCGGGGTGCCGCCGCGAATCACCGCACCGAGCGCAACAATGCCGTCATACCGTTCACTGGCGGCCAAACGCTGAGCGGCCAAGGGCAGTTCAAACGATCCTGGCGTCCAGATCAGATCGATATTGGCTTCGGGTACGCCATGCCGGCGCAGGGCGTCTACCGCACCGTCGATCAGACTTTGAACGATGAAACTGTTGAAGCGCGCCGCCGCCAAGGCAAAGCGGGCATCCTGAACTGGGGCAAAATCGCCCTCGATAATATTGACTTGCATGGTTGGGATTCCGTGATGAAACATTGGAAAACGACAAAATCAGGAAACGTACTCAATAATTTCCAGGTTAAAACCGGACAGGCCGCTGAGACGTTTAGGCGCGCCCAGCACCCGCATGCGCTGGATGCCGATATCCAGCAGAATTTGCGCACCAATGCCGTAAGTGCGTAATTCAGCGGAAGGATCAGCCGCGCGCGAGGTTTCGCCAGCGCCAAATTGATAACTGCGCATCCGTCGAATCAGCATTGCGGGATCCTCCAGATGACTCAGTAACACCAGGACCCCGGTTGATTCACTCGCCACCCGTTGCAGGGCATCGTGCAGCGGCCAGCCACTGTCAGGAAGCTGCAGCGTCAGCAGGTCGCTCAGCAGATGCTGAACATGCACCCGCACCAGAACGGGTTCGTTCGCTTGAATTTCGCCTTTGACTAGCGCGAAATGCACCTGCCGACCGACGACATCCTGGTAGGTCAACACGCGGAACGGTCCGAATTCGGTGGTCATCACCGCATCCGCGACCCGTTCAACGGTCTTTTCGTTTTGCATCCGATAGTGAATCAAATCGGCAATCGTGCCAATTTTAACGTCATGTTGTTCAGCAAAGCGCTCTAGATCGGCGCGGCGGGCCATGCTCCCATCTTCATTGAGGATTTCAACAATGACTGCGGCCGGCTCCAGCCCGGCCAACCGGGTCAGATCGCAACCGGCCTCTGTATGACCGGCGCGCGTCAACACTCCGCCAGGCTGCGCCATTAATGGGAAAATATGACCGGGCTGCACCAGGTCCTCGGGCTGAGCGTCGGGCCGCACCGCAGTGCGAATGGTATGCGCGCGGTCATAGGCGGAGATACCGGTGGTGACGCCCTGAGCCGCCTCGACAGAGACTGTGAAGTTGGTGGAATACGGGGTCGCGTTATCCTGCACCATGAGCGGCAAACGCAGTTGTTGGCAACGTTCGCGCGTCAACGTCAGACAAATCAGGCCACGTCCGTAGCGGGCCATGAAGTTAATATCTTCCGGACGCACTAACGAAGCCGCCATCAGCAAATCGCCTTCATTTTCCCGGTCCTCATCGTCCATGATGACGACCATGCGGCCCTGTCGCAGGTCAGCGAGAATGTCGTCAATACAGTTTAATGTCATGTGGTTATTTCCAGAAGCCATGTTCGCGCAGCAGCGCCTCGGTCAGTCCCGCGCTGCCGGGTTGCGCAGCGCGTTCGCCCAGCAGCAGACGCTCCAGGTAGCGAGCAATCAAATCTACTTCCAGATTAATGCGCCGACTGATTTTGCAATCGGCGAGCGTGGTTTCCGCCAGCGTATGCGGGACGATGTTCAGTGCGAACGCTGCGCCATCGACGTGATTGACGGTTAAGCTGACCCCATCCACGCAAATGGAGCCTTTCTCCGCGATATAACGGGCCAGCGCGTCGGGGGCCTGAATGCACAACCGCCAGGAACGGCCATCGGGACGCCACTCCGTCACAACGCCGACGCCATCGACATGGCCGCTGACCAAGTGACCACCGAGCCGGGCTGTCGGCGTCAACGCCTTTTCCAGGTTGACCGGGGTTCCCGGCGTCGCCTCGCCCAGGGTCGTGCGCTCCAGGGTTTCGCGAGACACATCGGCCCAGAAGCCGTTATTAGCCAGGTTGATCGCAGTCAAGCAGATGCCGCTGACCGCGATGCTGTCACCGATGTGCACATCGCGTAAATCCAGCTTGCCGGTGGCGATATGCAGGCGAAAGTCGCCGCTTTGAGGCTGTATTGCTGTTATCGTCCCAATGGCAGTAATAATTCCAGTAAACATGGCAGGATTTCCAAAGTGCTTTAAGTTTTAAGTGGAGCCGGCAGATTCAGGGGCGGATCGTTGAACGGAAATCCTTGAAGAATCTTATCGATAAGATTGAAAATTAAAACTTAAAACTTCTCGTCGACCGGTTTTAATGCTATCCGCCAATCCTTTCCAACGGCCCGCATCTCCAATATTTCCAACTTGGCGCGTTGGCTCATCCGGGTCAATTCCGGCAACTGGAACAGACCACGCGCCTTATTGCCGAGTAGTACAGGCGCCAGGTAGATCACCAGTTCATCGACCAATTCAGCCTGCAAAAGAGCGCCAGCCAGGGTTGGCCCACATTCCACATGAATTTCATTGCATTCCCGACGGGCCAACTCCGCCATAACGACGGATAAATCCAAGGCCCATTCACCGCGCGGCGTTACCCTAATTTCCGCCCCAGCGGCTTGCAAGGGCGCTTGCGCGACCGGATCAGCCACGCCAGAAAAAATCAGCACCGAACCAGGCAACCGCAAGGTCTGCGCCGTCGGGGGAGTGCGGAGTTCAGTATCGAGAATAATGCGCAATGGTTGGCGCGACGCTTCCGGCAGACGGACATTGAGAGCGGGATCATCCGCCAGCACCGTGCCAATCCCGGTCAGGATCGCCGAACTGCGCGCACGCAGTCTTTGCACATCCTGTCGCGCGGCTTCGCCCGTCAGCCATTGACTCTCGCCCGAAGCCAGCGCGGTGCGCCCATCCAGGCTCATCGCCAGTTTAACGCGGATAAATGGGAGACCCTGGGTCATCCGCTGAATGAAGCCTGGATTCAATGCTTGCGCTTCTGTCTCCAGCAGTCCACATTCCACTTGTATTCCTGCCGCTTGCAACTGCGCCAACCCGCGTCCGGCAACCTGCGGATTGGGATCGGGCATCGCGGCGACCATGCGCGTGATCCCGGCGTTCAGCAACGCACCCGTGCAAGGCGGCGTGCGGCCCTGATGACAGCAGGGCTCCAGGGTAATGTAGGCTGTTGCGCCGCGCGCACGATCGCCCGCCCTCTCCAGCGCATTAACCTCTGCATGAGGCTCCCCGGCGCGCTCATGCCAGCCTTCGCCAATAATTCTACCGGAGCGAACCAGTACGCAACCGACGCGGGGATTCGGATCGGCGCCATATAACCCACGCCGGGCCAGCATCAGCGCGCGCGCCATGTAGCGATAATCGTCAGACAGCCATGCCATTCATTCACCGCCGGCGGGAGAGGCATCGGGGATGCGCAGAAATTCGGGAGCAATCACTTGGGATTCATCGAATCGAGTGGGGTGTTCTGCAAGCGCTCGATTTCAATGCGGAAAGCGTTAACGTTCTCAAAGCTGCGATAGACAGAAGCGAAGCGGACATAAGCAACCGGGTCCAGACACCGCAAATCCTCCATCACCCACTCGCCGATTTGCTGACTGCTCAGTTCCCGTTCGCTGCTGGCGCGCACGCGATTTTTCACGCACAGGATGAGCGTTTCCAGTTGCTCCGTACTGACCGGGCGCTTTTCCAGCGCCCGCATGAGTCCAGTGCGCAGCTTTTCCTCCAGAAATGGCTCGCGGCGGCCATCCCGCTTCACCACCGATGGCAGCACCAGTTCCGCCACTTCGTAGGTCGTGAAGCGGGCGCTGCACGCCAGACATTCGCGACGGCGGCGGACTTTATCGCCCTCCGCCAGCAAGCGTGAGTCTACGACGCGGGTATCGGGGGCGTTGCAGAATGGACAATGCACCATCGCCGCCTTGTCGTTAGCAACCCTTCAACCGTACACGGGGAACTTGGCGCAAAGTTCAGCAACTTGGCCACGAACTCGGTCAATTGTCCCTTCGTTATTCAGGTCATCAAGGATATCGCAAATCCAGCCGCTCAACTCCCGACATTCACGTTCCTGGAATCCTCGGGTGGTCACGGCCGGCGAACCAAGGCGCAGACCGCTGGTAATGAAAGGCGACTGGGGATCATTGGGCACCGCGTTCTTGTTCACCGTGATCCAGGCCCGACCCAGCGCGGCGTCAGCCGCTTTACCCGTGAGGCCTTTGGCGATCAGACTGAGCAGGAACAAGTGATTATCCGTACCGCCGGATACTACGTCATAGCCGCGCTCGCTGAACATGCCGGCCATCGCCCGGGCATTGGCGACGACCTGCTTCTGGTAGTCGACGAAATCCGGTTGCAGGGCCTCCAGAAGCGCAACCGCTTTGGCAGCGATGACATGCATCAATGGCCCGCCCTGGGTGCCGGGGAACACTAGCGAGTTCAGTTTCTTCTCAATCTCGGGATTAGCGCGGGCCAGGATCAGGCCGCCGCGTGGACCACGCAGGGTCTTGTGAGTGGTCGTGGTAACCACATCGGCGATGGGAACGGGCGTCGGATACACGCCAGCCGCGATCAGACCGGCAACGTGGGCCATGTCGACGACGAAATAGGCGCCAACCTGATCGGCAATGGTGCGGAAACGCGCCCAGTCCACCACCCGCGAATAGGCCGAAAAACCCGCGATAATCATCTTTGGCTGACATTCGAGCGCTAGCCGCTCGACCTCATCGTAGTCAATTTCGCCGGTCGCACTATTCAACCCGTACTGCACCGCCTGATAGAGTCGCCCGGAAAAGTTGACCTTGGCGCCATGCGTCAGATGGCCGCCATGCGCCAGGCTCATACCCAGTACGACATCGCCAGGATCGAGCAGCGCCATATAAACCGCAGCATTGGCTTGCGAACCGGAATGCGGCTGGACGTTCGCGTAATCAGCATTGAACAGTTGTTTGGCGCGGTCAATAGCCAGTTGTTCAGCAATATCCACGAATTCGCAACCGCCGTAATAGCGTTTGCCGGGATAACCTTCAGCATATTTGTTGGTCAGCACCGAACCCTGGGCTTCAAGCACTCGCGGGCTGGCGTAATTTTCCGAAGCAATCAGCTCGATGTGGGCTTCCTGACGTTGCTTTTCACCCTGCAGGGCGGTCCACAACTCGTTGTCAAACCCGGCAATCCGCATTTCTCGACTGAACATTCGCAACCTCTGCAAAGGCGAGAGCCCGCTGTCTGAAGTCCAGCGCGGGCGAACCATGGAAAACGGCGAATGATACCCGATTTCAGTGGCGATTAGCAGGAGTACTTCACCGAAATGCAGAAGTTATGACTGGCGGCTGGCCTTGATCGTTCCAGCAGGCCAAGGCAATAGGCGAGCCGGAGGAACTCAGCGCATCGGGGCTTCCAGAAAAGCATCGATGATTGCTACCCAAGCCTTGCCGACATTGCGTAGATCATAACCGCCGCCGCCGACGCCCAGAATGCGGCCATCCGCGAATTCCTCGGCAATCTCGCACAGACCGCGCGCGGCGCGCGCGTGGGCGCGGTAGGTATAATGCAAATGAGCGAGCGGATCGCCATTCAGACCATCCGCGCCGCAGTTCATCACAATGAATTGCGGTTTCCACTGGCGCACGAACGCTTCGACCTTATCCCACATCATCAAAAAATCGGGATCGGCTGACAGGGGCAACAGAGGAATGTTGAGCTTGCGGCCCTTGGCTGCACCCTTGCCAATCTCATGTGAAAAACCACTCTGGGGAAAGTTATAACGGCCATCTTCGTGAATGTCCGCGTAAATCACTGTCGGGTCGGATTCGAAAGGGTAGAACACGCCATCACCGTGATGGGCATCGATATCGACGTAAGCAATACGCTTCAAAGCATATTCCTGTTGCAGGATTTTGATCGCTACGCCAGCATCATTGAAGACGCAAAAACCGGCGGCGGTATCC
>JAGRHK010000359.1 GCA_020444985.1 Candidatus Competibacteraceae bacterium | reverse complement strand
TGCGATCGCCTACCAGTTTCGGGGTCAGCAGAAAATCACTGATTAACTGACCGACGCCAAAGACTATGCAGACCGGAACAAGGCTGAGGATACTGTGAAACTGCATGAGCGCTGCAATGCTGGCCACGACAATGCCGGTGATCAGTCCTAGATAGGGTACAAAGCTGACCAGCCCGGCCAACATCCCGATCAAGAGCGAAAACTCCAGCCCGATCAGCGCCAAACCCAGTGAATAGATGACCCCGAGAACCGCCATGACAATCACCTGGCCGCGTAGAAACGCGCCAATGACCTCATCCGATTCCTTGGCGAGTTCGCTGACTACCGGTTCAATACGTCGGGGCAACAGCTCCTGAACCCTGGCGACCAGCCCATCCCAGTCGCGTAGCAGATAGAACGTCACGACGGGCACCAGAATCAGGTCGGCTAGCCAGGTGAATAACGCGGTGGACGAGGCTCGGAACGATTCGAGTACGCTGCTGGTCAAGTCTCCAATATCTTGAGCGAGGGCGACCAGTTTACTTTGCACGTTGTGGAGGCTTAGTGATTCCAGATCAACGCCCAAATGGGCTTTCAACCAAGGTAAAACATGCGTTTGAAGCCAGTCAATATGGACAGGCAGACGTTGAATCAGTCCCTTAAACTGATGGGTAAGCATCGGGATCAAGAACAATAGCAGCAGCAACAGACTGAACAGGATCACGCCGAACACCAGCGCAACCGCCCAAGTACGAGGAATCTTGTACGCTTCGAGCCGATCAATCAGCGGATCGCCCAGATAAGCCAACAGGGCGGCGAACAGAAATGGCGTCAATACCGGCGCCATCAGATACAAGAAGCCAATGAAGACAGCGCTGATGATCAGCCAGAGGCGGGTTTGCGATTCATGGTGCATGTTTTATTCATCCTTTTGCCGCAGCTGATTACGGGATGCTCAAGCGAAACCCGCAATGCTGATAGTATAACGCCTCAAGTTTTGATTGGAGCTTCATGCTGGCCTGGAGGGGTACATTCGTGAAGGAAATTTATTTCGCTCGTCAACCTATTTATAACCGCAACCTGGAAGTCGAAGGTTACGAGTTGTTCTATCGCCATACAGAGACGGATACCACCGCTCAATTTCTTGACGCGGAAATCGCGACTTCGCAAATCGTACTGAACACAGTCACCGAAATCGGTCTGGAGCATGTCGTTGGCAAGCACAAAGCGTTCATCAACGTCGCGCGCGACTTTATTCTCGATGGCTACCTGCAAGGGTTCGCCATGCCGCAACTGCGCTTCGAGATCGTCGCCGATATCGTGGTCGATGAGCCGTTGCTGAAGATGCTGCGTGAGTTACGCGAGCAAGGATGCCATTTCGTTCTCGATGACTATCTGGAGAACGAAGCCTATCAGGCGCTGCTGGAGGTTGCCGATTATGTCAAGATCGACATGCTAACCACACCAGAGAAAGAAGTGCGCCGCCTAGTTCCACGGTTGCGCCAGCTCAAAAAAGTCGTGTTGATGGCGGAGCGCATCGAGACGCAAGCTATCCAGGAACTTTGTCAACTTCTCAAGTTCGACTATCTGCAGGGCTATCACTTTTCCCAACCGAAACTGCTCAAGTTCCAAAGTGTCCCGACCAATCAGCTGGCTGTTCTACAACTGATCAGCAAGCTGCATAATCCCAACATCGAAATTAAACAGGTTGAGGCGCTGATCAGTCAGGATGTTTCCCTGACCTACAAGCTGTTGCGCTACATTAATTCTGCCTACTTCAACCTGCCCAAGCGCATCGATTCCATCCAGCGCGCGGTGGTGATGCTGGGACTGAAAAACATCCGATCCTGGGTCACGCTGATTTCATTGGCCAATATAGAAAATCATCGCAGCGACCTGATTACTCTTGCTCTGGAACGAGCCAAGATGTGCGAGTTGCTGGCAGATGCCTTGAAGATCAAGCAAAAGGATGCCGGGTTCACGGTCGGGTTATTATCGGTGCTGGACGCCATGACCCAAACGCCGCTGGAAGTCCTTCTGGATGCTTTGCCCCTGGATGACGAGATCAACAAGGCGTTGTTGCGTCATGAAGGTCCTCTGGGCCGTATTCTGGCTTGTACCCTGGCTTATGAGCGCTGTGACTGGGATTCGCTGGATAACCTGGGTTTGGAGCCGAACCAGCTCAACGATGCTTACATGACCGCGGTGGCGGATGCCTACCAGGCGACTTATGAACTGCTTAAAGGTTAAGCCATCGCCATCATGCATGGATCATCGCACGCGAGCGCGGGCGCGCTCGCTCCATTGCCAAACATAGGCGATTCCACTCCAAAGGGTGGTCAGCGTGGTCAGATAGATCAGCGCGGTCAGCAACCCGTTCGGCAGGGTGATCATGCCATAATGAACGATTACGGCACAGACCAGGATTAATTGCAACAAGGTATTAAACTTGCTGATCATGAGAGGCGCGGCCGCCAGGCGCTCGATCAGGAAATGGTAACTGATCGCACCGCCAATGATGATGAGATCGCGCAAGATCACCAGCGCCACCAGCCAGATGGGGAGTTCGTTCAACCAGCCCAGCGCCAGGATGGCTCCCATGAGCAGGAGCTTGTCAGCGATGGGGTCCAGGATGCCGCCAATTTCGCTCGTCCAACCAAAATATTTGGCCAGGAAGCCATCCAATGCATCGGAAACGCCGGCGATAACGAACAATATCAGGGCAAGATCGTATTGTTCCCTGAGGAGAGCCCACAGGAAAGGCGCCACTAGCAGGATTCGCAGGCCAGTGATTATATTGGGAATATGACGGGTTTTGAGCAGCAAGGGCATTACAGCGTTACGCCGTTCTCACTGGGGTTGACGAGGATTCCCGGTATTCTGGCCCGGGCCGCGCGTTAAGCTCCAATATTATCCTGCACAATGTTAGTGTATGTG
>JAGRHK010000358.1 GCA_020444985.1 Candidatus Competibacteraceae bacterium | reverse complement strand
CAGTATGGCGAGCAGGCTCGCCTCGTATTGGAAGCGTTGTTGGACAAGTTTGCCGATCACGGTGTGCAGGACATTGAAGATGCCAAAGTATTAGAATTGCCGCCCTTTGACCGCCTTGGCAGCAAGATGCAGATCCGGCGCGATATCTTCGGTGGCGTCGAGCAATACACCCAAGCTGTGCGGGCATTGGAGCAGGCGCTCTACGAGCTACCGCAACAGCAGCAAGCCTGAGTCCCGTGCTCGGCCTTCATAACGAGAACAACAAGATGAATTTGAGCAGCACCATCAAGTCCATTCAGGACATCATGCGCAAGGACGATGGCGTCGATGGCGACGCGCAGCGCTTAGGCCAACTCACCTGGATGTTGTTTCTCAAAGTGTTCGACCAGCGCGAGGAAGAATGGGAAGACGATAATCCGCATTATCGCTCTCCCCTGGACAACAGCCTGCGCTGGCGCAACTGGGCCGCTTACGTGGTGGATGCCGATGGCAAGAAAAAGCCGCAGAAGGCAGCCAGCGAGATCATTTTCTTTGTTAACAATAGGCTGTTTCCGAAACTCAAGGATTTGGACCCCAGCCTCAGTCCACAACACAAGGTGATCCAAAGCGTCTTTGCGGATACCAACAATTACATGAAGTCCGGCACCCAGTTGCTGGCGGTGATCGAGAAGTTGGAAGAGGCGATCAACTTTCACGATTTCAAGACCCGCACCAGCCTGGGCGATGTGTATGAGCAGCTTCTGAACGATTTGCGCAGCGCGGGCAATGCTGGTGAGTTTTATACCCCGCGTGCTTTGACGCAGTTCATGGTGGATCGGGTCAATCCACGCCTGAAACAGCGCGAGAAGGTGCTGGACCCTGCGTGCGGTACGGGTGGTTTTTTGACGGCGGTCATTGAGCACTTTCGCCGTCAAATCACAGAGAAATCCAGCCCCAAAGACTCGCAAGCCATTCAAGAGCTGATTCGCGGCATTGAGAAAAAACAGTTGCCGCATTTGCTCTGCACCACCAATTTGCTGTTGCATCAGATTGATGTTCCCAGCCAAGTGGATCACCGCAATACCTTGGCCATCGGTTGGAATGAGTGGAGCGCGCATGACAAGGTGGATTGCGTGGTTACCAATCCGCCATTTGGCGGTTACGAAGATGCAGGCGTGGGCAGTGATTACCCAGCGGATTTACGCACCCGCGAAACTGCCGATATGTTCATGTCTTTGATCATTAAGAAATTGCTGAAGGATAATGGCCGCGCTGCCGTGGTACTGCCCGATGGTTTTCTGTTCGGTGACGGTATCAAGGCGACGTTGAAACGGTTGCTGCTGCGCGATTGCAAGCTGCACACCATCGTGCGCTTGCCGAAAGGCGTATTTGCGCCGTACACCACGATCAAAACCAACCTGCTGTTTTTCAGCAAGGGCGCGAAGGTGGAGGATGGCCGCGAACATTTTTACACCGAGACCATTTGGTTCTACGAGCATCCCTATCCACCGGGCTACAAGAGCTATTCCAAAACCAAGCCGATCCGCGTTGAAGAGTTCGATCCGGAAATCGATTGGTGGGGGAACGAAGACAACGACTTTGCCGACCGGGTAGAAAACGAGTGCGCTTGGAAAGTGGATTTCAAGGCACGGCGCGAGCAGGCCGAAGCCGCCGCCAAACCGCATTGGGATCAGGCCCAAGCGCTGGAAAACGAAGCCTCGGCGCTGGAAAACCGTATCCGTGATTTGCGGGATTCCATCAAGGGAATCACAGATGCCACGCAGCGTAAGCCCGTAGAGGAAGAGATTGAGCCGCTTCGCTCACAAATCGAGCGCTTGCGCGTGCAGGCCCGCGATGCACAGGCGGCAGGAGATCGCCTGTATTGGCCGATTTATAACCTGGATCTGAAGAATCCCAACACGCCGGAAGAGGAAAGCCACGATCCCGATGTGCTGTTGGAGAAATATAAGAAGCTGTTGGGTGAGATCGAGGAAACCGAGAATCAATTGAAAGCGGAGCTGGCTGCCGCGCTGGCACATCATTTTGTGGATGAGGTGGCGGAATGAAGGCTGTTTCCACGCCCAATCCGCAGGATTTATTGGCCGATGTGCAGCAACTGATCGAAGGTAGCCGCGCCCAATTAGGCGTTGTGGTAAATAGCGCTTTAACGGGTTTGTATTGGCATATCGGTCAGCGCATCCACACCGAGGTATTGCAAGGCGAGCGAGCGGAATATGGCGAGCAGGTGGTTGCGACGCTGGCGAAGCAACTGGAAAGTGATTATGGGCGTGGTTTTTCGGCCAAGAATCTGCGCCATATGTTGCGCTTTGCCGAAGTTTTTCCTGACTCTGCGATTGTCTCCGCAACGCGGAGACAATTGAGCTGGACCCATTTTAAAGCGCTGATTTATATCGCCGACCCGCTCAAGCGCGACTTTTATCTGCAAATGTGCCAGCAGGAAGGTTGGAGTACGCGAACCCTACAAGAACGCTTGGATTCGCAATTATTTGAACGCACTGCTTTATCCAGGCAGCCGGATGAATTATTGGCACAGGAGCTTGCCGTTTTACGCGAACAGGGTGAGCTGAGTCCTGCGCTGGTGCTGAAAGATCCGTACATTCTCGATTTTCTCGGTTTGAATGACCGTTATCTGGAAAAAGACCTGGAAGATGCGATCTTGCGGGAGTTGGAGTCGTTTCTGTTGGAACTTGGCGCGGGTTTTACGTTTGTCGCTCGGCAAAAGCGCATCCAGATCGATAACGATGATTTTTATATCGATCTGCTGTTTTACAACCGCCGTCTCAAACGTTTAGTCGCCATCGACCTGAAGCTGGGTGATTTCAAGGCCGAATATAAAGGCCAGATGGAGCTGTATCTGCGCTGGCTGGCCAAGTACGACCGAGAGCCGGATGAAGCCCCACCATTGGGCATCATCTTGTGCAGCG
>JAGRHK010000357.1 GCA_020444985.1 Candidatus Competibacteraceae bacterium | reverse complement strand
GCGCCATCCGGACGCACAATTCGGTATTCTTCGTCCAGATAACCCCACTGCACTTTGGCAACATGCGCGGCCTGGATGCGTGAACGGTCATCGGGATGAATCGTTTCCAGCCACTCGAAAGGTTGTTCGTAAAGACTGGCGATGGATCGCCCCCAAATTTCCTCGTAGGCCGGACTCATATACAAAATGCGTTCTTCGGCAACGCCATAGACCCAGAACACTTCCCGGATGTGTTCAGCAAGCTGACGAAACCGCTCCTCGCTGTCGCGCAAGGCGATTTCGGCTTGGGTGCGGGCCGTAATTTGCTGCTCCAAAGCATCGTTGATCGCTTGCAATTCCGCTGTGCGTTCTCTGACCCGGCTTTCCAGTTCATCGCGCGCGCCGCGCAAGCGTTCCTCCGTGTATCCATGCAACTGGCGGGCGCGCCACATGTAGCGGGCGTGGGCCAGCAACAACCCATACAGCAGGCCGCCGCTGACAATGACGCCTACCGCGTTTTTCACCAGACCGGACCATGACGGAGCGCTCCCCCATCCGAGGGCGAAGAGTAGATAATCCATCATCAGCCAGAGCAGACCCAGGACCATATAGAGCAGACTGAGCAGGACCGGGGAATCATGGCGACGCAGACTTTCGAACCAGAAGCAGGTCATCCGGTTAAAAAACCATCGCTCATACCCTTTTTCTGCTGATCGAAGCAGCATGGGAAGCGAGTGCCGGGAACCCAAGCGTTGCCCTCCCTATCCTGCCTCGACGGACATATGAGCCGACACGTTTTCCGGACAATCCGCGTTGTCAGCCACCGGCAAGGTAAAGTGGAAAGTCACTCCAGGACCGGAATTGACCGTCACCCACAATCGCCCGCCATGCGCCTCGATAATCGCTTGACTGATCGGCAGACCCAGCCCAAGGCCATAGGGCTTGGTCGTAAAAAAAGGACGCAGCAACTGATTGGCAATGCCTGGCTCCAAGCCGGGACCGGCATCTTGAACCGTGATTTCCACCATCGTTTGCTCAAGACGCGCGGCGAGAACAATGTGGCCAACGCTCTCGTCGCTACTCATGGCGTCAATCGCGTTGCGCACCAGATTAAGGATCACCTGTTGAATCTGCAGCGCGTCGGCTAGCACCGGCGGCAAGGTCGATGAGGCATCATAACGAATGCGAATGGCATGACGCTCGGCTTCGAGATTGAGAAAATCGGCGATTTCATCAAGCAGGTCGTGGACGCATACCGGAGCGTACTGAAGTTGATCGCAGCGGGCAAAGTGGCGAACACGCTGGATGATAGCGCTGGCCCGTGCGCTTTGAGCGGTAATTTTCTCCAGCATCTCGCGCCATTCATCCATCTCAGGCGCGCCATCGCGCAAGCGCGCCAAACCGGCTTCAGCATAGAGGGTAATGGCGGTTATCGGCTGTTTGATCTCATGCGCCAGTCCTGAAGCCATTTCTCCAAGCGTGTTAAGACGCGAAGCATGAGCTAACAGGGTTTGCTGTCGCTGCAAAGTGAGCGCCATGTGTTCCTGCCGCCGGCCGCGCTGTTCCGCCTCATCCCTAGCCTTCAGGCATGACTCCGACAACGCGCTGTTTTCCAGCTCCAGCCGCAGTGCTCGCATCAGGACTCGATGATGGCCATACGCCAAACGGATCGCGAGCGCCAGATACAACAGACCCGCACTCCCCAGAACGATGCGCATCGGATCTGCTTGCCAGAACAACCAGAAGATCGGCAGCGCGGCCAGTGGCAGGGCCTGCGCAAGGTAGGCCCTCAATACTGGGGTCAGCGCCAATAGCCCGCTCATCAGAATACCGCCCAGCGCCAGAACGATCAGCAGGTCATGAATAAGAACCGTCGAGTTGCTCAACAACGCGACGGTTCCCCCCCAGATCAGCCCGCTGGCCAGACAAGTCCAGACGTAGCGATCGATCCAGCGCCCTGCATCCTCCTCATTATTGAGATGAACGCCGCGCCGGAAAGCGTAAATCAACGCCAGACGCATCGCCACGGTCGCTTCCAGCAACGTCAACCAGCACCATAGCGCTGTGGAGGGAACCTCGTCCCAAACCAGTAACGCCAGCACAGGCGCGATCAACAGGCTGACCACCGCATCCAGAGGAAATTGTGTATAGAGCAACCGGGCTTGTCGGGCAAAACTCCTCTCGGCCGCAGGACGATCAGTTCGGGGAGAGGGCGCTTTTCGCTCGCCAGAAGCTTTACAAAAATACATCGCAGTGATGGGATCAGGAAACTCGGCGATTTTTATGAGGTTCGGAACGGTGCGGCGACTCATCGGGATGCGGCTCCCAGTCGGACGCATTTTGATCTTCCAGCATCAGTCGCGTGGACTCGACGGTATATTCGCCTTCCAGATCCTGCGGCTGCATCGCCTGCGCCTCGCGCACAAGTCGACGGAATTTCCACCACAACACGCCGGCAAAGATCAGTCCAGCGGTCAACACGATGGCGAAGAGGAACGAGGCTGTGATGAAGCCGATGACCACGGTGGCGATCGTGGCCAGGCCGATGCCGATGCGCCCCAGCCAAGACGGTTTGGACGGAGGCAGCGCGTTCATGAACGCGCGCCCCAGAACCACCAGACAATCAGACCGATCAGGCCCAGTCCAGCCAGGTTAACGATAAGCGTGGTCATTGTGGATTCACTCCAGATAGGTTCGGCGGTCGAAACCCGCGCAACCGATTCGCGTTACTGACGACGGTAAAGGACGATAGCGCCATGGCCATACCGGCCAGCATCGGATTCAATAATAGCCCGCTTGCGGGATAAAGCGCCCCAGCCGCCAATGGAATACCCAAAGTATTGTAAATGAAAGCGCCAAACAGATTCTGTCGGATATTGCGCATGGCGGCCCGTGACAAGGCAATCGCGTCGACGATGCCGTGCAGGGAGCCGCGCACCAGGGTGATGC
>JAGRHK010000356.1 GCA_020444985.1 Candidatus Competibacteraceae bacterium | reverse complement strand
CGCACGACCTATAATGCGGTCCTGCTGTGGGTCAGCCACGATGCCGAGCAACGATTGCGGCTGGGCGGTCGCCGCCTGGTCATTCGCGGGGAACGACTGGAGCCGGAATTGTGAGCCTGATTTATCTCAGTGTATGGGATCTGGCGTTGGCTGCCGGCTTGGTGCTGCTATTAGCGGCCTTGTCCTGGCGACTGGGCCTGGGCGTCGAACGGCGGGTGTTGATCGCCGCGCTGCGCAGTGCGGTGCAACTCATGCTGATCGGTCTGGTTTTGAAGCAGTTATTTGCGCAGACCCATTTGGCGCTCATCGGACTCATCGCGCTGATCATGTTGTCGGTCGCCGGTTGGGAGGTGCGCAGCCGGCAGAAACGCCGCTATCTTGGCGTGTGGGGTTACGGGATTGGCGCGCTTTCCCTGTTCGTTTCTTCCTTTAGCGTGACCCTGTTGGCGCTTATCGTCATCATCGGGGTCAAGCCCTGGTATCAACCGCAATACCTCATCCCTTTGCTGGGGATGATGCTGGGCAACACCATGAGCGGGGTGGCCATTGCGCTGGATCAACTGACGCGCCAAGCCTGGGAATCGCGAGGATGTATCGAAGCGCGTCTGCTCCTTGGCGCAACCTGGGATGACGCCATCGCTGATGTTCGCCGCGACGCTCTGCGCTCGGGGCTGATTCCCATTGTGAACGCCATGGCCGCCGCCGGGCTGGTCAGCCTGCCTGGGATGATGACCGGACAAATTCTGGCTGGAAGTCCACCCTTGGAAGCCGCCAAGTATCAACTGCTCATCATGTTTCTGCTGTCGGGGGCTACCGGGTTGGGCGCGGTGGCGGCAGTATGGATGGGGTCGCGCCGCTTGTTTGATGAACGTCAGCGCTTGCGCCTGGATCGTTTGATGGCGGCGGTTCGAGGCTAGAGGTCCGTAACGAACCCAGATCGCGAGGGTCGCGCTGCTGCGCTCATTAAAATGAATGGCGGCGGAGCCGTTCAACCCCTAGCGCTTGCAATCACTCTAATCGCGGCTGCAGCGCTGCCTTCAAATCCGCCGTAAACTCGCCCAGCGTGGAGTTGCCCGAGCGCCAATGGCGGTATGTGACACTCACAATGCGCGTTCGCGGCTCTTCGGGCAACGTGGTTCGCACGCTTGGGAGCCAATCGTGATCGCCCAGCAACAACGGCAGCGTCAACTTGCTGCATTCGTGCAAGGCCGTAACGTCAAAATTTTTGAGCACCGGCGTGGAGCCTTTGTGGTTGGCGAACTGAATCTGGATGTCGGGACGCAACATGACCTGGGTGAGCAGGCGCTGGCCCTCGTAGGCATCGGCCTCCTTCTTCAGAAAGGCGAACATGTCGACCGCAACGATGAAGGTGCCCGCGCTACCCGGTGGGGGCGCGCAGATGATGTCGTTCTGGTCAGACACGCCGACGGCGGCGAATTCCGCGCGCGCCCAGTCGCCCATCACCTGCATTGCTGCACGACCTGTGCTCACCAGGCGTGTAGCCGCATCCCAGGTTTTAGCCGCGTTGGGCTTGGATGACCAGCGGCGCAGTTCCAGAAAGACCCGCAGCGCTTGTTGCATGGCCGGGTCGTCGAATACAGTCGCGTCTGCCTTCATGAACAAGCGGGTATAACCCTCGCGCCCGGCGACGCCCAGCACCACCATATTGAAGAGCTTGCCGACACTGAACGGCTGGTCGGCGACCGCCAGCGGGATGATGCCGTGCGCGGTAAATATCGGCGCTTGGGACAGAAATTCGCTCCAGTTGCGCGGCAGCGACAGTTCGAGCTGACGATACCGCTGGCCGTTGTACCAGGCCCAGTTTTCGTTATGGATGGTGATCGGAAGCTGCAACGTTTGCTGGGGGTTGCCGATGACCGAGCGCGCTGCCGCGTTGAGCCGGCGGCTCCAATCATCGGGCGCCAACTCGTGGATCGGGCGCAGGAAGTCCAGGACTTTCGAGATGCTTCGGTCCTCGGCTCCCCACCACATGGCCGAAGGCGGTAAACCGACAGCAAGGCGGGTCACGACGTCGCGCCGCATCCGTTCGTAGTCGAGCGACGGCGACTCGTGCCAGACGCCTCCCGCAGCGATAAAGGCGGCCTTGATCACATCCAGGCTGGCGCGCTCGCCCGGTGAGATCCAGTAGTGCGCCAGATCGATCTCGGGTTTGCTGGGCGGCGCGGCGGACCCGGCGCTGATCGTCGCGCTCCAGGCTGCGCACCCCAGCATCGCCACAACAAGTATGGCGCAGACGTCCAGTCTCGGAAATCCGACATGCGGCAGACGCCTGCCGCGTCCGATCAGGCGTAGGCTGGATTGCATAGCTTGTCCCTCACGAAGAAAACCGCACTATCGATATCGACGGGTTTACCGATGCCGAAGCCCTGCGCGCGCAGGCCGGACCAGCGGTCGCGAAAGTACCTGAGTTGCTGGTCGGTCTCGACCCCTTCGATGACCACGGAGATGGCCAAGCTGCGCGCCATCTCGATCATGCTGCAAACAATCTGCGCTGCACCGAGATCATCTTCCAGGCGCGCGACAAAGCTGCGGTCGATCTTGATTGCCTTGCACGGCACTGACAACAGGTGCTGCAGCGAGGCGTAGCCGGTGCCGAAATCGTCCAGCGAGATCGCCGCGCCCTGGTCGGCCAGGCGCCGCAGATTGTTTTGGATGTGCGGCCAGGATCGATGCAGCAGCGCCGTTTCGAGCACCTCGACGGTGAGCCAGGAGAGGTCCGATGAACCGGTCCACTCTTGCATGTGGTTCAGTAACTGATTGTCGATCAGGGTAGTCTCGTCGAAGTTAACGCCGATGTGGCAGCGGGTGAGTCCAGCGTCCAGGAAGTACTTGCGGTCGGCGGCCGCTCGGCACAGGATCGTCTTAGCCAGCACGCCGGTCTGGTGGTTTTGCGCAGCTAGGGGCAGAA
>JAGRHK010000355.1 GCA_020444985.1 Candidatus Competibacteraceae bacterium | reverse complement strand
TACCGGTGGCACGACGGCCGTGCCGAAAATCTGCATCGTGTCTTACCGACAAATGGTCTGGAATTCCTTTGATATCCTCGCCACGGGCCTTGTTGGGTTCTGCAACAATGCGCTTATCACCTTCCCGTTCTTTCATATTGGGGGCTGGAACACTTTTACGCCGCTGTTCCATGCGGGCGTTACCAGCGTCCTGATGCGCGAATTCAATCCAGGTCTGATGCTGGATCTCATCCATGCCGGGCGCGTCGAAAATTTCGGTGCGGTGGAGGCCATGCTGCAATTCCTGATCGCCCACCCTAAATTTGGAGAAACCGACT
This sequence comes from Candidatus Competibacteraceae bacterium, assembly GCA_020444985.1. Taxonomy (GTDB): domain Bacteria; phylum Pseudomonadota; class Gammaproteobacteria; order Competibacterales; family Competibacteraceae; genus UBA2383. The sequence continues at coordinate 2,612 of JAGRHK010000355.1, read as the reverse complement.
TTTCCCGATTGAAAGCCATCACCACCGCTGCCGCGCCGTGTTCCAAAGCGGTCATGAAAGCCTTCCTGGATAAAGGCGTTCCCGTGAGTCAAACCTACGGAATGACCGAGGCCGGCCCTTCAAACTTCGCCTATATCGCGCGCTCGGATTCCCTGGACGAGCTGCTGGCCAATGCCGCCAGCATTGGTGCGTCCATGTTTCATTGTGATGCCAAAATCGTCGATCAGGCGTCCAGGAGCGAAGTTCCGCCTGGTGTCGTTGGCGTACTGTGTCTGCGCAGCCCGCATAACTTCGACGGTTATCTCGATGATCCGGCGCGCACCGAGAACATCATGGATCCGGAAGGATGGATTTATACGGGCGACTTGGCTGTGCGCGATCCGGACGGCTTGGTGTCCATCCAGGGGCGGGCGGACAACATGTTCATTTCTGGAGGGGAAAATATCTCGCCGGAGGAGATCGAACAGGCGCTGATGAAACATCCTGCCATTGCCGGGGCGATTTGCGCTGGAATTCCTGATCCGAAATGGGGGCAGGCGCCTGCCGCGCTGGTGGTTTTTCACGCGGGCAAGAGCGTGACGGAAGAGGAACTTAAAGCTTTTTGCCGGGGGGCCTTGGCCGATTACAAGATTCCCAGGCACATTCAGCCAGTGGCTGAACTGCCGCTCACCGGTGCAGGAAAACTGGATCGTCACGCTGTCGTCGCGCTGTTTTCCAGTAGTCTCACAACCTGATTAGCCCGCATTCCGAACCACTCGGCGCCTCGCGTCGCGTTTACCCTAAACCAAGGTGGAGAATTCTGTAATTTTAGCCCCGCTCACGACCCCTTAAGTTCCTCAGTGCGGATGAGGATCACGCCTCGATTAATGAGGTTTTGTTGGAGCGCTTGATCGTCAGCAGGGTTTACAGAGCAGGTGGCGTCCCATAGGAAATACACATGAAATCCGGCATCAATGGCATCCTCAGCGGTCCAGCGGACGCAAACGTCACGGGCTAGGCCACAAACATACACTTCGCGAACGCCTCGTTCCCGCAGATATCCGGCCAGCCCCGTCGCTGCACGTTCGCCATTCGCGTTCCAATTATTACGAAAGCCGCTATAGGAGTCACATTGGGGATCCATGCCCTTGCGAACAAGGGCGGCCACTCGGTCCCAGGGTAATTTTGGGTGCAACTGCGCCCCCATCGTCCCTTGAACGCAATGATCCGGCCACAAGGTTTGCAGTTGGCCATAAAGCGCAATGCTCTCGAAAGCCTTCCGCCCACTGTGACGGCTGGCGAACGAAATGTGGCCTGCCGGATGCCAGTCCTGAGTGGCAATTTGTAACCCAAAACGGTCCGATTCCATCAAGCGCCGCACCGGTTCCACGATTTTGTCGCCTCCCTCCACCGCTAAGGCGCCGCCTGGCATGAAATCCAGTTGGATGTCCACAAGCAATAAAACGGCATGTTGATAATTCATTCAGACTTTTCCTGATTTAAGAGAAAAGACAGCGTTTAATCCTCGTTCCTTTTTTATCTTAGCGAAACAGGCTCATTCGCGTCATCACCGCATCCCGCTTGATCAACCAGTGCTGCAGCGCGCCGCCAATGTGCAGGATGAGGAGACCGACCGAAACCCAGCCGACGATGCCGTGCAAGGAGAAGAGTATTTCGCTGAGCGCCTTGTCTTGGCCGATCATTCCCGGTAGATTCCAAGCGAAGAACTGTACCGGGTAGCCGCCGGCCGCTGTGGCCAGCCAACCCAGGATGGGCATGGTCAGGAGCGCCACATAGAGGAGGCCGTGTACTGTGCGGCTCGCCACCCGCTCGAATGCATTGAGGGGCGACGGATAGGGGGGAGCGCCTGAGACGAGTCGGACGCCCAAGCGCAGAAACATGAAGATCAGAATCAGAACGCCGCCTGTTTTATGGCCCGTGTAAAAGGCATTCGTCGTCGCCTTCCCAAAGATCTCCTGTGTGCCTTCAAAACCTAGTGATCCCAAGATCATGCCTATCCCTAGCGTCAGCAGCGCCAGAAATGCAATAAGCCAATGCAGCAACCGTTGGGTCAAGGTGTAGCGAGGAGTTTGGGTCATCGTGTCCTCCAAGTGATTTTGAGAAGCGCTGCCCCCGTGCCAAAGTAAATCCAACAACAAAATAGCGAGTCGGAAATATGCAAGCCAACCGGATTTGGGAACTGTTGACCGCCGTGCGCCAGCAATCCCCGCTTATTCATAACATTACCAATTTTGTAGTGATGAATAATACCGCGAATGCCCTGCTCGCTGTAGGCGCGTCCCCAGCCATGGTGCATTCACTAGATGAAGTGGAAGATTTTGTAGCGATCAGTCAGGCGCTCGTCATCAATATTGGCACCCTTTTCTCCGACCAGGCCGCCGCATGCAAACTTGCTGCAATGTGCGCCAATGTTCAGGGTATTCCCTGGATTCTGGACCCGGTAGGCGCAGGGGTAACACGGTATCGCCGCACGATCGCGACGACATTAGCACAGTTAAGACCCAACGTCATTCGCGGCAATGGCTCTGAGATTCTGACGTTAATTCAACACAGTGCTGTAGGGGCGAGCCGGGGCGTTGATAGTCTGCATGGCTCGGATGCTGCGCTGGATG
>JAGRHK010000354.1 GCA_020444985.1 Candidatus Competibacteraceae bacterium | reverse complement strand
CGATTAACACTCAGTTCGTTGATAATGTAGGGTTAATCATTGGCAAGACTAAGGGAGGCGATATAGAACACACCGCCAATGGCCGTCGCGGCCAGCGCAAGTACACCGATTTTAGCGAGAGACAGTGCGGGCAGGGCCATGATCAAGCACTCGATTGAAGGGTTGGGACGTGATGACGATCCAGAGGGTCTGGTTGTGGCCACTGCCTTGCGGCTGGAGCGTGGGATGCAAAGCCGCCGCAAATTGCCAGTCACCGCGCAAGGCGCGCGGATCAAAGGCGACATCCATTGCCCCACGGTTGCGGACCTGGATCGCCGTCACATAGCGATCCTGGACTTTCCATTGCGCGAGCGGTTGCAAGGTCAGTACGGCAGCGTGCACCCGTAGCCACGCCTGCGTATCGATCGGACGCACGGCGATGCGCTCGGCTTCCAACTGCGGAATCAAACGGGCAGGACCGGTAAAGTGCGCCAGGGCAAAACGGGCCAGGGCGACATAGCTGGGTTTGTCGGGCGTACTGGACGGATGCGGTCCTCCGGTCAGGAAATCCGGAATCAGCCGGGCCGCCGCCTGTTCGCGTTGGGCGCGGGTACTTGGGGCGTTGGCCGCCGCCCGCGCGGCGGCATCGACCACCGGATCGTTCAGCACCAGGCGCTTGGGGACTTCGCCATCCGCCTGGGCCTGCACATCGAACTGATACAGCGATCCACTGACTGAGGTGGCCAGCACCCGGGTCGGCGAGAAGGGGGTATTGGCCGTCCAGTGCAGGGAACCACTGGGGGTCACGACGATCCGCGATTGCTGTTCCAACGCACGCGGCACATCGACCTCGGCCAGCGCTTCAGGAAAATCAATCCGGCGCTCGACACCAACTTGCAGCGCCAACGGAATCGGATCGCCCTGCCACACCACAGGGGTGTCCGCTGCGGTGTCCTGGGCGGCTTCAGGAAGCGTGCTATCCAGGGGCGTTGCCGGTCGCGTGGGGAGGGGGGCCGGTCCTTCGGGGGCCAAAGAAGGCATCGGCGCGACCGCTGCCGCGATGTCTTGGGCAGAGGGCAGCCCCTCTTCAGCCGGGACGCTCCCGGAACCCACAACCAGCAAGAAGGGCAGGACACGAACCAAAAATGGATCGGGGTTCATTGCAAAACCTCCTCCGCAGGACGCGGACCGGGTGCGATATAACAATCAAACGCGAGCTGGTACATGTTCCGGGTCAGTGGGATGTCGTACCGGGCGATGCGCAATGGATAGTGGTAGCGCCGGTTGCGGGTGTTGACCCCCTTGACGTGTTCTTCGAGCAGGTACTCGACATGCACTTCCCAGACGCTCTGATCCAGTCGCGTCACGTTCTTGGGGTTGAACATCTCATCGCCCGCCGGCAACAACCGGCGGGTGCGAAACTCGTAGATGCTGGCGTTGCGCTGACGGTGTAGCGCCAGATCCTCGTAACAACGCGGCGTCAGGTAATCGCGCAGCTGGTTGAGGTTTTTTGCGTAATCGATTCCGCAGTCTGACGGGCAATAATTCAGGGCCTCCATCATTTGTCGGGCAAAGGCATAGATGTAGGAGGGCGAAATCTCGTTGGGTTGCACGAATTGCGGCCGAGTGAGATCCGGCGGCACATAGACATTTAAAAGTGTGGGAATCCGCAAAAACCCAATTCCCAAGAGTCCCAACAGGAAGATCAACAAGCCAATGATGCGGTTCCGAAACCGCAGCTCTTGCTCCATCTGACCCTGAGCGGTTAAGGATGCCGGAGATGGATGGATTGGAGACTACGCGCCAGCTTCGCCAGCAACCAGCGGGACTCAATCTTCGCACGCCAATCATCGGCTTGACCGCCGATATGCTAAACCTTGAACAACAGGACTGGCAGGCAGCAGGCATGAATGCCTGTCACTACAAGCCCCTCGAATTCGACTCGCTTGCAGCGATTTTCACCCAATGGGACCTGAAGTCATCCGCCACAGCCCTCTCTCTGTCAGCCTTCTTCAGAAAATACTATGAACGCTGAATGGCAACGGGATAACGCCGTCAATTTTGATCTCCTCAATCGCTTCCGAACCAATCCGGCCGGCCTACGGTCGCTCATCCAAAGTTTCCTGACCACCACTCCGGATATCTTGCGAGAATTGCAGCAAAGCCTTCAGAACCGCAACGACGAACACACTCGAAATTTGTTGCATGCGCTGGCCGGATCGGCATTGAACACAGGCGCGGTCTCATTGGCGACCCTCTGTACGCAACTCACCCAAACCGAGGAAATACCGACCGCAACTTCCCTGCCCATTGCATCATTGATCGAGCAGTTCGACCAAGCGCGTGTAATTCTGCAACGCTTTTCGGATGATTTGCCCGCAGAGGAGCAGCAGGTCGCAGTGCACTCGCCTGGCGATCGGCCATGGACGCTCCTTTTAGTCGAAGACCATCCAAGCGCGCGCCAATTCGTGCGTTTGGCGTTAGCCGATCGCTACCGGCTGGTCGAAGCGGTCGACGGTCGCCAAGCGCTGCAACTGGCAGCAAGCGAGTCGCCTGATCTTGCCATTGTGGATCTGAATCTGGGTCCTTCTCGCCCGGATTCGCCTTCAGGCTTCCGTCTTTTACAACAGCTAAGCGATCAGATGCCCACCATCGTACTCACCGTCGATCAACGACCGGCATCAATCCAACGCGCAATCGCCTCGGGCGCGTGGACCTACCTGACCAAATCGCCGGACTTGCACAACCTGTCCGTCTTCGTCGACGTCGCGCTGGCGCGCGCCACCGATCTTTACCGAGGAAAAGCCGAAACGAACACGCTCGACATCGCCACGGGCTGGCTGATGGCGACCTATCGCTTAGATCCACACGCTGCGCGCCAGGCGCTCGTTCGCCTCGCCAGCGAAAAGCGCTGTTCCGCCGTCGAGATCGCCCAAGAACTCTTAGATTCGCATCAACTCCACAG
>JAGRHK010000353.1 GCA_020444985.1 Candidatus Competibacteraceae bacterium | reverse complement strand
GCTTGATTAACATGATGGGCGCGTATCTGGCGCCCGAGGACCAAGTCCTGCCAGCGACGGCGGATAATCCCAAGGGCTATTGGGAACGCATTGATGTTCTCCAATTGCAGGAATGGATGTTGGAGAAATTGCAAGCCGACTGGTATTTGACCTCTACCGTTGATTTGGCGCATATCGCCCCGGAATTACGGGAGATATTCATCACGCGCGCCCGAAAAATCTTACAAGGTATGGAGGAATATCGACCTTGGGTGATGAAGGATCCGCGACTTTGCTTGTTGTTGCCGCTGTGGCGCCCTCTGCTGGAGATTCCCGTCTGCGTCCATGTCGCCCGCCATCCCTTGGCCGTGGCCCGTTCTCTGGCGAAACGAGATGGCTTTCCTCTGCATTTCGGCATCGCGCTTTGGGAACACTATAACGCCCGCGCCTTGCAGGCTTCATCCGGCTTGCCCCGCTTCTCGGTCTGCTATGAGCAATTGATGGAGCAACCGCTGGAAACGGTCGAGGCGTTGTACCAAGCGCTGCGCGATCAGGGCGTCGATGCGTTGCGCATGCCCGCTGAGCGCGAGATCCAGGCTTTCCTGGAAGGCGATCTTCAACATCATCAGGTTCATGACGCGGAAGATGATCCTCGGTGGCTCAGCGCACAACAAATCTTGATTTGGCAGGCCCTGCGCGAATCCCGCCTCGATGTAGACCCGGGCGTTCTGGAAAATCCAGCGCGCATCGCATTACTGGACGGCTACGAAACCCTGCTGCGAAAAGGCCATGCGTTACTCCAGCGGGAGGCTGAGCTAGGCGATGTCCGACAACAATTGGCCGCCACTGAAATCAAACTGCAAAACAAGGATACCTTGCTGAAGAAAAGCGCTGCCGATCTTCAATCGCTTCAGCGCTTATTTGAGAACCTGCATCACGATACTCAACTGGCCTTCGAGTCGCTGACCTGGCGATTGGGGTTCACGATTGCTGAAGCTGGCCGCAAACTGGGTTTGCTGCGACGGACCTTCATGGTGCAGGATCATATCGCGCAAATCGCTCGAAATTATCAGGCGTGGCAACGGCGTCAATCCGGCGACCAAGGGACGCATAGCATTTTAACCGATGAGAACTTTGACGAAATCAGCTATCTGCGCCAATACCCGGATGTACGCGCTGCCATCGAGCGGGGCGAGTTTCTGAATGGGCGTGAACACTTTGCATTGCGTGGGTGTGATGAAATCGCCAGCGGCGCGCGGCTGCACCTCCCGGATCGGCTATTCAGGAACCGCATTGATCCTGAATGCATTAATCCTGAGCAGGCCCGTCAGGAAATCGCCGATTGGTCGCAGCAACCCCTGATCTCGATCATCACGCCCGTCTACAACGTCGAACCGCGCTGGCTGGAAGCCGCGATTGAATCCGTGCAGCAACAGTTCTATCCACGGTGGGAGCTGTGCATGGCCGACGATGGTTCGACGCGTCCGGAAACCACGGCGTTGCTACGCCAGATCGTCGATCCACGCATCAAGATCCAGTTGCTGGACGTCAACCAGGGCATTGCCGGCGCATCCAACGCCGCGCTGGCGCTGGCGACGGGAGATTATGTGGCGTTTTTGGATCATGACGACGAACTGACGCCGGATGCGCTCTATCACGTCGTCAAGGCTATCAATGCCCACGACCCCGATTTGATTTATTCGGATGAAGACAAGCTTTCGTTGGAAGGTTATTACCTGGAGCCGCATTTCAAACCGGATTATTCCCCGGATCTGATCCTGTCAACCAACTACATCTGCCATTTGAGCGTTTATCGCAAGACGTTGCTGGATCAGATCGTGGCCGAAGGTCGTTATGTACGGGAAGGATTCGAGGGTTCCCAGGATCACGACCTGATTTTGCGGGCGCTCGATCTGACCCACCGGATTTATCACATTCCCCGCGTGTTGTATCACTGGCGCATGATTCCTGGATCGACCGCTGCGCGTTATGACAGTAAAAATCATGCTTGGGAAGCCGGACGCCGCGTGGTTGACGATGTCTTGAGGCGACGCGGAATTGCCGGCGAGACCCTGCTCGGTCACTATCCCGGCACTTATCGAGTGAAACGGACGCTGCAAGACCAGCCGCTGATCAGCGTGCTTATCCCTTTCCGCGACCAACCGGATCTCTTGCATCTCTGTCTGGACTCGATTCTGGAAAAAACCACCTATCCACATTTTGAGGTGCTCGGCATTTCCAACAACAGCGTGGAGCCGGAGACGCTGGCGCTGATGGCGCATTACGCGGCGGCTGATCAACGCATTCGTTTCCTGCGTCACGATATTCCCTTCAACTACGCCGCAATCAATAATTTTGCTGCATCTCATGCGGCTGGCGAGCATTTATTACTGCTGAATAACGACATGAGCGTCATTAGCTCCGACTGGCTGGAAGCATTATTGGAACACTCCCAGCGACCCGAAGTCGGCGCGGTTGGCGCCAAACTGTATTACCCGGACGATACGGTGCAGCACGGGGGGGTCATCATCGGCATCGGCGGCATTGCCGGACATGCCCACAAGCACTTTGCCGCCCATAACCCAGGCTACTTCGCGCGTCTGCATCTGGTTCAAAATCTGAGCGCAGTCACCGCGGCCTGCCTGATGGTCAAAAAATCGCTTTATCAAACCATCAACGGCATGGATGACAAGCATCTGGCTGTCGCCTTCAATGACGTGGATTTCTGCCTGCGCCTGCGTGAAAAAGGCTATCTCAATATCTTTACGCCCTACTGTGAGCTTTATCACCACGAATCGAGGACGCGCGGCCATGAAGACACACCGCAAAAAAAGCAGCGGTTTATCGAGGAGATCGCCTACATGCAAAAGCGACATGCCGCCCTCCTGCTGAATGGCGATCCTTATTACAATGCCAATCTGCCCCTGGACCGCGACGACTTTGGAATGCTGTAAATGCCCTTTACTGACATCATCCTGCCG
>JAGRHK010000352.1 GCA_020444985.1 Candidatus Competibacteraceae bacterium | reverse complement strand
CAGGCAAAAAGTTTATCGGCGCGCGATCCCGTTGACCTGTCTCATCGTCACTTTCCGGGATGGCAAAACTGCCAACCTGGGTAGTGGACTGCTGGTTTCGACGGATGGATTGGTCATGACCAATAATCATGTGATTGAGAAAGCGGAAAACCTGGCGGTGCGCTGCGGCGATCAGGAGGCGAACGCCGAGGTTCTTCGCCGCAGCAAAACCCCGGATCTGGCGCTTTTGGCGACTGCACTGCAGACCCCGGACCGTTTAGCGTTTAATGAGACCTATAACCGCGATCTGGTGGGGCTGGATGTCTTTGTGATTGGCAACCCCTATGGTTTGGAAGGGACATTTTCCACTGGCATCATCAGTGGCCTGCGCGAGATCGAGGGGGTGCGTTACATCCAGATTTCCGCGCCGATCAGTCCGGGCAACAGCGGCGGGCCGGTCCTGTTGCGGGATGGGACGGTTATTGGCATCGCCACGCTAGGTTCCAAGGTGGGCCAGAGTCTGAACTTTGCCATCGCCGCCGCCGAAATCGTGAACTCCCGGTTTTTCGACCCGAAGCGCATGAAAAGCCAACGGTCGCATGGCAAGCCGCGCGTTGATTCATCCAGCCAACTTCCTTGAAAAATCGTAAAGTCGCCAAAAGCGGGTTGGCGATGCAACCCAACCCGGAGGCTTTGCTAAACCGGTAGCGATGGCGTCCATCACGAATCTTCCCGCAGCGCTTTTGCATACGCCTGATTCACATCCTCACCAAAGCACACCAGATAAACTGTCTCGATCCGGTCATCGCGGGCAAGAAAATTTCGAACTTCCCGTACTGCAATATGGGCGGCTTGTTCCAATGGATAGCCGTAGATTCCGCAACTGATGGCGGGGAAGGCGATCGTGCGAACGCCCTGCGCCGCCGCCAGTTGCAGACTTTGGCGATAACACGAGGCTAATTGTTCTGGCTCACCTTGCTGGCCGCCTTGCCAAACCGGGCCGACGGTATGAATGATATACCGAGCGGGGAGCTGATAGCCGCGCGTCAGTTTGGCTGCGCCGGTTTCACAGCCGCCTAATGTGCGACATTCCGCTAATAACTCGGGTCCGGCCGCACGATGAATCGCGCCATCAACGCCGCCGCCACCCAACAGTGAGCGATTAGCGGCGTTGACGATCACGTCGACTGACAATCGAGTAATATCATCGGTCATGATTTGGATACGGGTAGCGTTCATATTCAATTACGCAGGAAGTTCAAATTTGGGCATCTCGATAAAACCACTGGCCTTCCTCGCACACGAACCGGCTGACTTCATGTAGCCGGTGGGCGCGCCCGCTCACTTTGTAACGGGCTACAAACTCCACGATTCCCGCCGTAGCGCCGGGGCCACCGGCTTCAACTCGGCGCACGTGTAAACCCAGCCAGCGGAGCGGTTCATTTTCAAGATCGAGCGCGACCGGACGAGTTGAGGGGTGCCAGGTTTGCAACAGGTAGTCGGTTCGTCCCTGGGCATACGCGACATAGCGGGAGCGCATCAGGGCTTCGGCGGTCTCCGGGAATAAGCCCTCATCCAGATAACGTCCGCAACAGACGGCATAGCTCGCCTGCGCGCCGCATGGGCAGGGTTCGGGCCGCGTGTCAGCGCGATGCATAAAGCGCTTATCCGATTATTGCGTAGCGGCGAATGTCCGGCTCCATAGCCAACAACGCCAGGGCTTGCGCCAGCACTGCTTGCAGATGCGGCGTCGCTGAATGCGCGTCCAGCGCTGCGCTATCAGTCCATTCCTCGATAAACGTGAAGTCCGTCGGATCGGCGGCGTTCTGTAGCAACTCATAGCGCAAACAACCGGTTTCCTGACGGGTCGGTTCAGTCAGACTCAGCAACAGCGTATGCAATTCCGCCACGGTTTCCGGGCGGGCAGTCAGACGGGCGATAACATGTACAGCCATTGAAAATTCTCCGCGCGCAGTGATAGCGTAAAGCGTAGCACCGAAGTTTTACCGACACACGTTTCGCGTTAACCCCCGGACGTTGGTGGATCGCTACCGCTCTGTTCATGTTCAATTTTACGGCCACGCTTCCTCGAACGGTTTTTGGTATGATCAAGATGAAATTAAACAGGTATTCTTGCGGACAAGCGGTCCCATTTCGGGAATGGCAATTGATGGAAAGTACGGTGTGGATCATGACACAGCTCAAATGCTGCTTTCTGATGAGAACAAGCAACTCGGCAGACGCTTTATGAAATATCTGGTTATTGCCGTGCTGCTGGCGATTATGGCGGGCGCGCTGTTTCATTACGTGCAGCATCAGGACGACTTGCCTCCAGCAGAATCCGCTGCCGGGTGGAAGCAACGCTAAAGCGCGTTACGGCCCCAGCAACTACTGCAAAGGTCATCAGTACGCTAGAGACGACTAAATGAGGCAATGAGGTGCGGTCTTTGCCAATGCAAGCGTCTTCAGTGCGCTTTTGACCGATAATCGACCGTCAGAGCGGCCGCACGATACGGCAAGGATTACCGACTGCGAGCACGTTAGCGGGTATGTCGCGCACGACGACGCTTCCGGCGCCGATCACGGCATTTTCGCCAATGGTGACGCCCGGGCAGACGATGACGCCACCGCCGAGCCATGCCCCGTCGCCGATGATGATCGGCAGGGCGTACTCGACGCCAGAGCGACGTTGTTGCGCGTCCAATGGATGCGTAGCGGTGTAGAGGTGGACGCCGGGCGCAAACTGCACTTCATGGCCGATGGTAATGCGGTTGCAGTCCAGAAATACACAGTCAAAGTTGATAAAAGTCCGCTTGCCAATGGCGATGTTAAAGCCGTAGTCACAGCGCAGCGTGGGCTTGATGACCGTGCCCTCACCGAACTGGGCAAACAAATCAATCAGCAGGGTGCGGCGCGCGTCGCTGGCGTCAGCGGGCGTTGCGTTGAACTTCGCGAGCAGGGATTGCGCCCGAAGATGGGCG
>JAGRHK010000351.1 GCA_020444985.1 Candidatus Competibacteraceae bacterium | reverse complement strand
AGCTCCAGCGTGGCCCGAACGACGATAATCCACCGAAAGGCTGTTCCATGCCCCGTTCGCGGCGCAGATAGTCCAAATAGGGGTTGGTTTTCAATTCCTGCGCTAAGGTCGTCATCGGTCCGTGTCCGCTGCACACCCGCAGATGACCCGGCAACTCCAGCAGGCGGCGCAGGCTTGACCACATCAGCTCCGGGTCGCTTAACGGAAAATCGGTGCGGCCGATGCTACCCGCAAACAAGGTGTCGCCTACAAAGACATAGGTATCGTCATAATAACAACCCTGACCGGGCGTATGGCCCGGCGTGGACAGGAATGTGAAGCGCAGGGAACCCACATCAACGGTTTCTCCATCCTTGATTTCGCGGTCGATTCGCCCACAGGAGCGGTCGAAATCCGGCATTCCGAACAGCAACGACCCTTGTTGGGGCAGAGCGTCGAACATCGGACGCTCCAGCGCAGGTAGCGCGGTGACGGCTTCGGGAAATTCCCGCTGCAGATCGGCTAATCCCCCGGCATGATCGAAGTGAGCATGGGTCAATAAAATAGCCTGGAGATCAGGACGTGGGGCCATGTTCGCCAAAGCGTTGGCCAATTGCGTCCCTTCGCCGGTATCCACCACCGCGCAGGCTCCAGTTGCTGGATCTTCCAGCAGATAAGCATTGACCTGGAATGAACCCAGGGTCAGACAACGGACATTCATGGTGCTCGCTCCAGAATGTGATCTTCCAAACGACGGACTCGTCGCTCCGGCGCTGCCCAGCCAACGACGCTCATGCCGGCGCGTTGCGTGGAGCGCGGGTCGCCAGTGCGTAGCGGATGCCAGTCTGGCAAGGGTTGACCCTCCATCCGCAGACGGTAGGCGCAGGTTGCCGGTAACCAGTGAACCCGCCGCACCTCGGCCGGGGTAAGTTGCACGCAGTCCGGAACCCAGCGAAACCGTTCGGCATAGCGGGTGCAACGACCACTGTGCAAATCCAGTAAACGGCAGGCAACATTGGTGTGGAACAGTTGACCGGTTTTCTCTTCTTCCAGTTTATGCAAGCAGCATTTGCCACACCCATCGCACAGCGCTTCCCACTGGGCCTCGGTCAGATCGGCAAGCGCTGTGGTTTCCCAGAAACACTCTTTATCGGTCGTCGCCATTGATTGGCGCGCGGGATGCGTGGTCATGCTGAACCTGTTGACTGGAGAAGCGTTCAGCTCGTGATGTATTCACGCAGAGCTTGCGCTTCCTGGGCGGTTTCCTCCAACTTGGCTTTGACCAGGTCGCCGATAGAGACTACGCCAATGAGTTTACCGTCTTCCACCACCGGTAGATGGCGGAAGCGTTTAGCCGTCATGACCGTCAGTGCGATGCTGATCGTCTCCTCGGGCTGGCTTGTCGTGATATCGCAGGTCATGCAGGGCCGAATCGATGTTCTGGCGAAATCGGTCCGGTTCTCGGCGCACAGGTTCAATACGTCGCGCTCGGTGAAAATCCCGGCGGGCGCTCCGCTGGCCTCCAACACCATGACCGAGCCAACCTTGCGCTCGCTCATGGCATGGATCGCATCAGCCACACTGGCGTTAGCAGGTACGGTGACGGGCTGGCCGCCTTTTCTCTTCAAGACTTCCTTCAACTGCATCGTCATGTTCAGATTTCCCCTTGGGTTGATTAATTTGGATCAGCTGGCGATGATCGATAATAATTTAGCAAACCTGTCGGTTTTAGCCCACTTGTCCGATAAAAAACCCCGATTTACCAGGCTGCGGCAAACCGGGGTTTTATCAAGAAACGCTAAATAGCTTGATGATCAAAAGCTTGCAGCGCCTGAAGCAACCGCTCGTGAATGCCGCCAAAACCACCATTGCTCATGATCAGAATATGCGTTCCCGGTTTGACCCGCTTCTGGATCGCCGCCAGGGTCTCATCGAGGGAGTGACTGACCTGTCCGCGTGATCCCAGCGCCGCCTCTACTTCGGCGAGATTCCAGCCCAGTTCCGGCGCCTGATAGAGTACAACCGCATTGGCGTCCGCCAGCGCCGGGGCAAGACTATCTTTGAATACCCCCAGTTTCATCGTATTGGAGCGCGGCTCCAGTACGGCGAGAATCGGCTGTGTGCCGACTCGGGCGCGCAATCCCGCAAGGGTGGCGGCAATAGCTGTTGGGTGATGAGCAAAGTCGTCGTAGACCGTGACTCCTTGGACGGCGCCACGCACTTCGAGCCGGCGCTTGACCCCCTGAAAATCATGCAGAGCTTCGATGGCGGTTGCAGGAGAGACGCCAGCGTGACTGGCTGCGGCGATAGCCGCCAACCCATTGTGGATGCTGTGCATTCCCAGTTGAGTCCATGCAACGCGACCTTGTAATTTTCCGCCAAGCATGACCTCGAAAATACTGCCGTCCGGGACGACCTCACGCGCGCTCCATTCACCAGTCCCGAATCGCTGCACCGGAGTCCAGCAGCCCATGGCTAACACCTCGGCCAGATGCGCGTCCTGGCCATTGGCGATGACCTGCCCGGCGCCAGGCACGGTGCGCAACAGGTGATGAAACTGCCGTTGGATAGCCGCTAGATCGGGAAAAATGTCGGCATGATCAAATTCCAGGTTGTTAAGAATCAAAGTGCGCGGTCGGTAATGAACAAACTTGGAACGCTTATCGAAGAACGCGGTATCGTATTCATCGGCCTCGACGACAAAAAAAGGGGCTTGCCCCAACCGCGCCGAGACGCCGAAGTTGGCAGGGATTCCGCCGATTAGAAAACCCGGCTCCAGCCCGGCGTATTCAAGAATCCAGGCCAGTAGACTGCTGGTCGTGGTTTTGCCATGCGTGCCAGCCACCGCCAGAACCCTCCGATCCTGCAATACATGCTCTGCGAGCCAAGCCGGCCCGGAGGTGTAAGGCCACCCCTGGTCCAGCAGTTCCTCAATAATCGGATGTCCCCGGCTCATGACATTGCCGACCACGACCGTATCCGGTTTG
>JAGRHK010000350.1 GCA_020444985.1 Candidatus Competibacteraceae bacterium | reverse complement strand
GGAATGCGCGTCAGTTCCTCGATTCGGGCGATACAGCCGGTTTGCATGGCGCGCATCACGGGGCCAGCGACCAGCGCCGCCAGCGAGGGACCCTCGGCAAGCAATCGGGCATAGTTCCAGCCATAGCGGATGGCCTCTTCGCTGGTGCCGGCGGTGCCTTGCACCAGGGCGGTGGAATCGCCGGAAATCGCGGCTGCCAAGTGTTCCGAAACCCAGGTTTTGGCCGTGCCCGGCACGCCCAGCAGCAATAGCGCGCGATCAGTGGCCAGGGTGGCGATGGCAATTTCCATCAAGCGTGGGTTGCCGATGTATTTGGGCGTGATGGTGAAGCCATTATCCAGTGTGCCGCCCAACAGGTAGGTCGCGACCGCCTGGGGTGAACGATGCCAGTTCGGAGGTCGGGGACGCCGGTCGGTTTCCGCCAGAACCTGCAGTTCTTCGGCAAACTGTTGTTCGGCGTGTTCGCGTAGTAAGGTGCTCATGATGCAAAGTCTCGGTGGAATGGATTTTATTCTGTAATAGCTTCGCGCATCTTCCGCCGAAAGCGGAGCTGATCAAGAAAATCCTCAACCGCCTTTTCCCATTGACGCCATTGTTTCGCCGCTCTCGGCCAGTGGGTCGCCGCCTCCTCGCTCAATTCCAGCGGAATCCAGCGGGCGAAACCGCGCAATGCATTTGCCAGCCACCAATCCGGTTGTTTGTCCTCATGGATGCGCTGACGCACCTGTTCCAGTATCGCCCGGGCGAGCGCAACGCTCCAGGGCCGCTCGACGCGACTGAGCACGACCAGCGCCGTCGCCCGACTGCCCGACGCGGTTTCGTTCATCTGGTTGAGCAAGTAGGCTTCAAAGCGTTGCGACGACAGTGTCGCAGCCAACTCCGCCGTCAGCGTGGCATGGTCGGCATAGATCGGCAACAGCGCCTCCGCCCAGTTGGGGTCGCGATACCGTTCCGCCGCCCGCGCCCAACCTTCCAGTAGCGCCTTGCGCCATTCGTTATTGCGGCTGGCGGCCAGAATTTGCGCCGGGGTGCGTTGCCATTCCCGCTGCCAGGTTGCGGGTGGAACCGCGCCAATGAGCTGGCTCAAGCACCACGCTTTCTCGCCCAGTTTGATGGCGGCAGGCGGCGCTGCGCCGGTGATGCCGTCCCGCGCCAATGCGGCGTCTTCCTCAGGCAGATCGACCTCCAGACGATCGCGTTTATCGGTCGTTAATCGCAGCAGCAACAAGGCCCGCGCGGTCAGCCGCTGCGTCAGTCGCGATTCCGGCAAGCGGGCCAGCAGGTCGGCGGCGATACGCGCGATTTCCGTGCTACGATCATCCAGCACGGTTTCCAGAAACGGTTCGTCGACCATGCTCAACCCATCCGCCAGAACTTGGAGAAACGACTTGCGCTGGCGGACCACTTCCTCTTTCCAGGTCGTCGTCAGCAATTCCAGGGCGCGTTCCGCCCGAGTTCCGCGTAACTGGCGCAGCAACGCCAGACGTTCCTCAAACGGACCGGTCTGCCAGATTTGCTCATCATCGGTGTCAACGGCAAAACTCCAGGCCGTTTGCTGCCGGGCTAGCCAACGGCCGCGCTGTCCCAATACCGGTAACAGGGCCGGACGCAATTCCGCCTGCTTAGCGCCGGCATCGAGCAGCATCGGCAGGTATTCTTCGGGAATGCGCTGTCCCGTTTCGCGCAACAGCGTCAACCACTCTGGCAGCAGTTCTGCGTAATGACCTTGCAACATCAGGGTCAGGCATTCGCCGGCTCGGGAACCACAGACCGGCGTCTCGTCCGGTGGGCAGGCGGGCGGCAGGGGCTGCGGATCGTGGGCAAGGTTTTGTCCTGCTCGTCGCCACAGCGCCAAGGCTCCCGCCGTGCGCAGCAATGCGCTCTCCCGATCTTCGCCATCCAGGCGGCGCAACAAAGCCCCCAGAGCGTGTTCGCCTGCGGTCAGTGGCGGCGCTTGCCGTTCAGTGCCCAACAACGCGCACGTCACCAGTTCCTGCCATGCCATGTATGAAAGCTCCTTCAGAATGCCGCGAATCGCCTTTCGACCCAAGCGCCCAGCGGCCAGAATGCTTCCCCATTCCATTCGCCAAACAGAGTCAGCGGCGTTCCGCCGCCCAAGGCTAGCAAACGCCAACCCGCGCTGAATCCCGGATTGATGGGCAATTGGCGCGCCGCCGGATCGCGCAGCCACCAGCGGTTGGCATCGCCTCGCACCGGCGTTACCTCCGCCAACACAGCCGGCAGAATGCCCAGCCACGGTTGTTGCGCCAACGCTTCGGAATAAGCCTCCAGCAAGGCCGTGCTATCGGCCAACGCCGGCGGCATGCCCTGTTCCTCGATCGGGATCGGATTACGCAACAGGGCGCGCTGTGGATAATGGCTGGGGAAAAAGCCCAGTTCCGCCGCAATCCAGGTTCCCGGCGCGGCAAGGGGCGTCATCGGTTGATTTTGATACGCAAAATCCAGCACCAGGGTCAGTCGTCCGCATTCCCGTCCCCATAGCCAGGCGCGCCGCACGCGTAGTTGTTCCTCTTCATGGCTGCGCTGGCCGATGATCAGCCAGCGATCGCGCACCCAGGCGTGCGCAGGTAAGTCGCCTTCCTGCCAGCTCCAGCCGATCCGGGAGCGGATATCCGCTTGCAAAGGTTCCGGCAAAGTTTCCAGGCGTCGGTAGCTTTCCAGCAGCAGATACAATAATCCAAGTTCCGCCAGCAGGCGTTCGCTCCAGCCTTCGCCGCTGGCCGGGATGCTGGCCAGATTCCGTAGCCAGCGGGCCAGCCCCGGGGCTTGGGCATCAACCAGTCGCGCCGCCATGCCATCCCAGTAGCGCGTCGGTTGTTGCTGAGCATGCGCCAAGCCTTGCCGAACGAGATCGCGCAACCAGCGCTCCAGTTCTTCCAACCCGGCATCCACTTTGCGCTGCCGTTCCGCCATGCGCTTATCCTTGGCGGCAGCGCGCTTGGCGTGTTGCT
>JAGRHK010000034.1 GCA_020444985.1 Candidatus Competibacteraceae bacterium | reverse complement strand
TCATCTGCATGCACGATGGTCAAAATCTGTTCGATCCCGCTCTATCCTTCATCGGCGTCGATTGGGGCATGGACGAGGCCATGCTGCGCCTGATCCAGGCGCAGCATCAACCCGGCGCGAGATGCATGGTTGCGGGCTGCACGGTGAAGCCGTTGGATAAGGGCAAGTCAAGCGTCCCGATTGCCATAAATCCGCGCAATCGCCAACGTGGCGTCGGCATTTTTCTGCTTGGGGATGAGCAATTCCGCTGGATAATCGTGCCGGACCCAGCGTTCGGCGCAGGCCAGCGCCGCCGCTTCCGCGACGCCATAACAACCGGTTTCCCGGAATACGATGTCCGATTTGCGACTCAGCCGGTCGCTATAGGCGTTGAGCGTCGCTGCTGAATAAAAGGTGATCGGCAAGCCGAGCGTTGCCGCCAGTTCATGCAAGCCCGGTTCGTCTTGTTTGAGTTCGATGCTGGCCAGCGCGCGCAAATCAGCGCGTTGCAGACCATGCTCGATCAAGGTTTGGTCGAGCAGCGCCAACAACGGTTGGAGCGGACAGCCGCGATTGCACCCGAGACCGGCGATGAGCAAGGGCTGGGTATAGCGTTGCGCGCCCGTGATGACCGGTTGCGCGCCAATGAATTCAGCGACTTGTCGCGCCCACTCATTGGCGCCGCCTTCATGACCGGACAGGATCGGCACGACAAACCGTCCGTGTTCATCCAGCACAAGCACTGCGGGGTCCTGATATTTATCGCGCAGCGCAGGTCCCAGGGTGCGCACGGCAATGCCGACCGCGCACAACAGGATAAGCCGATGACCGGCCAGGAACCGAGCCCGAACGGTATCCTGAAAGGGTTGGGGTCGATTGAGATGTTCAGCCCCCGGCATGAGGGCCTGCAAGCGTTCCGCCAGCGCCCGGCCCGGTTCGGTCAGGCTGATGAAGGTCACAGGGCGCATGCACGATTACCCGGTCGCGTTCGCGGCGCGAATTACCAGAAACAACGCAAAATAAGGTCCTGGCGTGGCGGGAATCTCCACAAAGCGCCTTACGATGCGCTCGGCGGGCCGGCTCGCCTGTTCGACATACAGCGTGTCCTCAGTGCGGCCGGTTTCCCGCAGCAGTTCCAACAATCGGGGGCGATGCCGACCGGGCTTAAGAATCGCCACACTGTCGCTGTTGAACAGCGCATGCCGGATGACCTCATCGTCGGCAGTAGCTGGAATCACCGTCAACCGTTGTTCGCCGGTCATCAGTGGGATCGCCGCTGCAGCGGCGCTGGCGCTGACCGAATTAATGCCGGGAATCACCACGCAGGGAAAGCGGTCGCCGAGGCGATGAAGCAGGTAACTGAAACTGCCGTAGAAGAGAGGGTCGCCTTCGCAAAGAATCGCCACGTCATTACCGGCGCTCAATTCGTCAGCGATCACCAGAGCCGCTTCATCGTAACCCTGATTCACCGGGCCGCGATCCAACATGCAAGGCATGGTAATGGGAATTTCCCGCTGACCGTCCAGCCATTGCGCAGCGATGTCGCGGGCCTGGGCGCTGCCTTGCGGCGTGGCCGGGTAGGCAACAACCGGGACGCTTTGCAGCGTCCGCACAGCTTTCAGCGTCAGCAATTCCGGATCGCCGGGACCGACGCCAACCCCGTATAACGTGCCGGTCATCGTGCTTTCTCCATTTTCATCAGCAATACCGGTAAATAGGGACGCATGACCCGTTGCCCAGCCAGCCGTTCGCCACGGGCGATGCTCAACTCGGTCCAATCGGCGGCCTGGTCGCCGACGAACGCATGCAAATCGACCCGGCTGTCCTCTGTCACCGCGCTGGCGACCAACCGCCCCCCCGGTGGCAACCGCGCCCAGACCGCCTCCAGCATGGCGCGCAGGTGACCGCTGCTGCCGCCAATGAATGCCGCGCGCGGGTCCGGCAACGCCGTCAATGCCTCCGGCGCAACGCCTGGAACGATATGCAGATTATTCACCACGCCGAACCGCTCACGGTTAATGCCCAGATGCTCCAGCCGCTCCGCATGGCATTCAACCGCATACACCTCGCCGTGTGGATTCCAGCGCGCCCATTCGACCGAAACGCCGCCACAGCCCGCGCCCACATCCCAACCGATGTCGCCCGCGCGCGGCGCAAGCAGCGAGAGAATGGTCAAACGCACCTCCCGCTTGCTCAGCAACCCCTTGCCCGGTTCCGCGCCGGTGCTGAATCGTTCGTCGGGCAGGCCGGGAAATTCCGGTAAAACGCCGCCAGGCCCACAAGTTTCCAGGATGACAACATTCAGCGGCGAAAATTCGATCTCCATCCCGGCCAGATCATGCGCCTGGAAATGCCGGAACTGCTCATCCGGCATCCCTAAATTCTCGGCGATCCACAGATTGGATTCCCCAAAACCGGCGTCAACCAACAACTCGGCAATCGCGACCGGCGAATTTTCCCGGTCGGTGAGGAGCGCATACAAACGATTGCTGTGCAGCACCGCGCGTAGACTGGCCCGTGGTCGTCCGTGCAGACTCACCATTTGCGCTTGTTGCCAGGGTCGCCCCAGGCGGGCGAAGGCGGCTTGCACGCTTGATACATTCGGATGAAAAATTAAATGTTCGGATGAAAAGTAACGCAGCAGAGTGGAGCCGATGCCATAAAAGAGCGCATCGCCCGAAGCCAGCAACGCGATGCGCCGTCCGGCATGCTGCAATAACAGATTGCGCAAGCCACTCATCGGACTGGGGTAGGGGATTTTTTCAGCCGTCACTTCCGGGAAGGTCGCCAGATGCGCTCCAGAACCAATGAGCAGTTCCGCCTGATCCAGCGCCTTGCGCGTCGCGGGACTCAACGCGCCGGCTTCGATGCCCATGCCGATGACCTGAAGGGGCGGCCCCGACCACTCCGACAGCCCCATCATCAGAAACGAATCCCGCTGGCCATGCGCGCCAGCGCATTCAGAGTCGCCGCCGCCAGACTGCTGCCGCCGCGCCGCCCCAGCAAGGTGATGCAGGGCGTTTGAAACTCGCTTGGCGCAATGTCCCACAACGCTTGTTTGGATTCAGCCGCATTGATGAAACCGACCGGCATCCCGATAATCAGCGCCGGGCGGGGCGCGCCTTCGTCCAACATATCCAGCAGGCGGAACAGCGCGGTCGGCGCGTTGCCGATGGCGACGATGGCGCCGGCCAAGTGCAACGGCCATTCGGTCATAGCCGCCATGCTGCGGGTTTCGCCGGTTTGGCGGGCGCGCTCGGCGACCGTGGGCGAATTCAGGAAGCAATGCGCCTGGCCCTTGAGATAGCGCTTACTGATGCCATGACTGACCATCTCGATGTCGCACAGGACATCTGCGCTCTGTTGCAGTGCCGCCAGTCCCGCTTCGACCGCGCCAGAACTGAAATGCAGATCGTGGACAATCTCCGGATCGCCGGAGGTGTGAACCAGGCGCATGGCCACTTGTTGCTGGTCCGCGTCAAAGCGCGACAGGTCGGTCAGTTGCCGAATTTGCACGAAGGACTGGCGCTCGATTTCGTCAGGATTACGAAGATAGTCAAAACGGGGCATGGGCATCAGCTCAAGGTGAAAGGCGAAAGTGAAAGGCGCGGCTACGCTGCGCGTTAATCCGCGGTCTGCGGTGCGCCCTGCCAGTCTTCACGACCGACAATCGGCGTCCGGTAGGGGCAGAATTGGCAGTTCATGTGCGCTGCGCCGCGCTCGGCTTCGGCCAGCCGCTCCACGAAGGTGGCTACGATCAGCGGATGCGCGTTCAGATAGGGCGCCATTAATGCGCGCACGTCAGCATGACGACTTTGATAATCGGCGACCGTGGCCTGCACTTGTTCAATTAGCCGGCCGCTGAACAGCAGGTAAGGGAAAACAATGACCTGCTTGAAACCGAGCCGGTGCGTTCGCTCCAGCGCTTCCGCCATCAACGGCGCGGCAACGGCGGTATAGGCGGTTTCCGCCCAGCCAAAACCCATGCCTTCCCACAATATCCGGGTAATCTTGCTGATGTTGGAGTTGGCGTCGGGATCGGAGCCGCCGCGCCCGATGACCAGCAGCAGCGTGTCCCTGCGGTCGTAATCCGCTCCAAAGTCGGTTTCGATGCTTTCGATCCGCTCGCGGGCGACTTGCAACAGATTGGGATGAATGCCTAAATCTGCGCCAAGGCGGATTTGAACGTCGGGGTGCTCCGCCTGAAAGCGCTTCAGTAGCGCCGGAATGTCATTTTTGACATGGCTGGCGGCCATCAACAGCGCAGGCAAGGCGGTAATGCGGCGGAAACCTTGTCGTTGCAGCATATCCAGCGCTTCTGGAATATCGGGATCAACCAATTCCAGAAAGGCGGACAGGCAGGTTCGATCCGGCAGCGCTTGCTGCAACTGGCTGGCCAATGTGTGGAATTCAGCGACGCCAGCAGCGCGGCGCGTGCCGTGGCCGATCAGCATGACGGCCGGCGTGTCTGAGCAGGATGGATGATCCACAGGCAACGGATTCCTTCGGTTCGAAAGCGGAATAGCGAATGGGGATGAATTATAGGCTTAAACCGGATCAAGAGGGCCACGGTCTTGGGCCAAGTGCGGATCGAGATGGATTCTTTTCTTACTAACAGGTTTTAAATCATGAATTTAACGAAAAGACAACAAGAAATTCTGCAACAAGTGCAGCAACACGGCTTCGTCTCCATTGATGATCTGGTCACCAGTTTTAATGTTACGCCGCAGACGGTCCGTCGCGATCTGAATACCCTGTGTGATTTGGGGGTCTTGCGCCGTTTCCACGGCGGCGCGGGTCTACCGTCGTCCAGCGTGGAAAATATTGCCTATCCAACACGGCAGATCATGAATCTTAAAGAAAAACAGCAGATTGCCCAGTTAGTCGCGCAACATATCCCCGATAAATCCTCACTGTTCATCAATTTGGGCACCACGACCGAGGAAGTCGCCAAGGCATTGGCTGATCATGAGGGTCTGCGGGTGATTACCAACAATCTCAATGTGGCGACCCTGTTGAGCGATCAAGCCAGCTTTGAAGTCATTATTACCGGCGGTTTGGTGCGCCATCGGGACCGGGGCATTGTTGGGGAGGCCACTGTCGATTTTATCAAGCAATTCAAAGTAGATTTCGGCATTATTGGCATTTCTGGCATTGATCTGGACGGTACTTTGCTGGATTTCGATTATCGCGAAGTACGTGTTTCCCAAGCCATCATTGCCAATTCGCGCAAAGTGTTGCTCGTAGCCGATCACAGCAAGTTCAGCCGTAGCGCCATGGTGCGACTGGGTCCTATTGCTGAAGTCGATCTGTTATGCACCGATTGCCCCCCGCCAGACAGCATGCAAGCCATTCTCGCCCAAGCCGAGGTTCAGGTGCTGGTCCCCGGCGCTGACGACTTTAGCGGATTTGCCGCGTAACGTCCGATTTTCCTTTTTGGTTCGATTTTTTCTTTTTTTGTTCATTTTTCCTAAAAAATTTTCTTTATACGTTCACTTGAATATTTTTTTGGGTGCAATATAATCGTAATCGAAGAAAATGATAGATTTCGAACTAAGGTGAGCGTTTTATCGCAAGCTGGCGTTCTAAACCGAATTATGTAATCGAGACGAATGACCAAAGGAGAAAATCATAATGAGCAACTACATCCTGTCCATCGACCAAGGCACCACTGGTTCCACCGTGTTGATTTTCGATCACGACGGACAGATCAAAGGTCGGGCTTATTCCGAATTCACTCAGTATTATCCCAAGCCGGGCTGGGTCGAGCATGACGCCAAGGAAATCTGGCTGGTGACCGTGAAAGTCATTGCCGCAGCGCTGCATAACGCCAACATCCGCGCCAGCGAACTGAACGCCATCGGCATTACTAATCAGCGGGAAACCGTGGTGCTGTGGGATCGAGCCACAGGCGAACCGGTCGCCAACGCCATTGTTTGGCAAGATCGACGGACCGCGCGCTATTGTGATGAACTCAAGGAACAGGGACTGGAAGAAAAGATGCGCCACAAGACCGGTTTGGTCATCGATCCTTACTTCTCCGGGACCAAGGTCAAGTGGTTGCTGGACAATGTGACCGGATTGCGCGCCCGCGCCGAACGGGGCGAGATCGCTTTCGGCACCATCGATTCCTGGCTGGTGTGGAACCTGACCGGCGGCCAGGCGCACATCACCGACTACTCCAACGCCTCGCGCACCCTGCTGTATAACATCCAGGAACTCTGCTGGGATGAAGAAATTCTGGCGTTGTTCAACATTCCCCGGGCGATGCTGCCCGAGGTCAAGCCTTCTTCCTGCATCTACGGCGAAACCGACCCGGAAATGTTCTTCGGCACGCACCGGATCCCCGTCGCGGGCATCGCCGGCGATCAGCAGGCCGCGCTGTTCGGACAAGGTTGCCACACGCCAGGGTTGGCGAAGAATACCTACGGCACCGGTTCCTTTGTATTGATGAATACCGGCGAACAAGCGGTTTTCAGTCAAGAAAAACTCTTGACCACGATTGCCTGGGGCATTGGCGACGAACCGGTGCAGTACGCGCTGGAAGGCGCCATTTTCATCACCGGCGCGGCGGTGCAATGGCTGCGTGATGGACTGAAGATGATCAAATCCGCAGCGGAAACCAAGGAACTGGCTCGGTCGGCTCCCCATAACGAAGGCGTCTATTTCGTGCCGGCGCTGGTGGGCTTGGGCGCGCCGCACTGGGATCCCTATGCCCGAGGCCTGCTGATTGGTATCACCCGGGGCACCACACAAGGCCACATCGCGCGGGCGGTGCTGGAGAGCATGACCTATCAGACCCGTGACGTGATCGAAGCCATGCAGCGCGATTCAGGAATTACTTTGCAAGAGTTGCGCTGCGATGGCGGCGCATCGGTCAACAGCGTGCTGATGCAATTCCAGTCCGACATTCTCGGCGTTCCGGTCGAGGTGCCGCGCATCGTGGAAACCACTGCGCTGGGCGCGGCTTATCTGGCGGGTCTGGCCACGGGATTCTGGAGCAGCCGCGATGAACTGGCAAAGAAATGGCAACTGGAAAAGCGTTATACCCCGCGTATCGAGGAGGCGGAGCGCGAGCGTCTGTTCCGGCGCTGGCACAAAGCGGTTGAGCGGGCCAAAGGCTGGGCGCTGGACGATGAATGAGGAGCGGTCATGAAACTTCGCGAGAGCAATCTACAAAAACTGGATCAGGGCGTGTACGACGTGCTGATTATCGGCGGCGGCATCAATGGCGCGGTTTCCGCCGCCGCCCTGTCCGGCAAGGGCGCGCGGGTGGCGTTGATCGATCAGCGCGATTTCGCCGGCTTTACCAGCCAGCAATCGTCCAATCTGGCTTGGGGCGGCATCAAGTACCTGGAAAGCCATGATTATGCGCTGGTGCGCAAGCTGTGCCTGAGCCGCAATCATCTGATTCACCATTATCCGTCACGGGTCAAGGAAATCCGCTTCTTCGCCACCATTGATCAGGGATTCCGCTTTCATCCGCTGTTTCTATGGGCAGGCACCTGGGTGTACTGGTTGTTCGGAAATGGTTTTACTCAAATCCCTCGCCTGTTTTTCAAACGCACCATCCAGCGGGAAGAGCCGGTGGTGAAGATCGACAATGCAGCGGGCGGGTTCGAGTATTCCGATGCCTATCTACACGATAACGATTCCCGCTTTGTGTTCCAGTTCGTGCGCTCCGCCATGGATCGCGGTTGCATCGCCGCCAACTATGTCGAATCGCGAGGCGCGCGCCGCGAAGGCGATTTATGGATCGCTCAGGCGCGGGATGTCATCGACGGTCGCGCGCTGGAAATCCGCGCCAAAGTATTGATTAATGCCGCTGGCCCCTTCGTGGATGATCATAACGCGCTGACCGGCGAAGAAACGGAACATCATCACTTGTTTTCCAAGGGCATCCATCTGATTGTGCCCCGGATCACTCCCAACCCGCGGATTTTGACCTTTTTCGCCGACGACGGACGGTTATTCTTCGTCATTCCGATGGGGATGCGAACGTGCATTGGCACCACCGATACCCGGGTGGAATCGCCATTCACCGAGGTCACCGATGAAGACCGCCAATTCGTGCTCGACAACATCAACAAGCGCCTGAATCTGAAGCAGCCGCTAACCCGGGCCGATATCATCGCCGAGCGCTGCGGGGTGCGCCCTCTGGTGGTGAAAGCGACCGCCGATGGCAGCGTCCGCGATTGGCTACAGCTTTCTCGCAAGCATGAAATCGATGTCGATCAGACCAAAGCGCATCTCAGCATCTTCGGCGGCAAATTGACCGACTGCGTCAACGTCGGCGATGAAGTCTCGGATATTGTCGCCCAACTCGGCGTGGCCTTACCGCATCGCGATTACCGGTGGTACGGCGAACCGCATGCGTCGGTGCGCGAAGAATATCTGCACCAGGCCAAGCTGATGAATCTCGACAGTTACACCTCGCCGAAATCCATTGAAAGCCTGAGCAGCCGGCTGTGGCGGCGTTATGACCAGCAAGCGCTGGAATTGCTGGCCGAAATCCGCGAGGACCCGCGTCAAGCCGAGGTGCTGATCAAGGGCACGGACTATCTCCGTTGCGAAATTCAGCTCGCTAAACGTCAAGAAATGATCATCAAGCTGGAGGATTTCCTGCGCCGGCGCTCCAAAATCGCCCTGGTGGTGCGCCATGAGGATATTCGCAACGCGGAGGGCTTGATGGAGGCGTGTGAAATCCTGTTCGGCGATCAGGCTCAACAAAAATTCGATGAATACTTTCAAGCACAACTCGCTGAAGTCGCTTGAATTCACAATAAATGATAATCCCCGAAGGAGATTTCGAGTCATGAATCCTTTTCTTGGCGAAATGATTGGTACGGCCCTGCTGATTCTGCTGGGCAACGGTGTGGTGGCGAATGTGGTGCTCAACGAGACCAAAGGCAAGGACGCGGGCTGGATCGTGATTACGTGGGGCTGGGGCATGGCGGTGTTCGTTGCCGTGTTCACCGTGGCGGCCTTCAGTGGCGCGCATCTCAATCCGGCGGTATCGATCGGGTTGGCGATCGCCGGCAAGTTTGAATGGGCGCGGCTACCCGCTTATGTCGTGGCCCAGTTTATTGGCTCCTTCATTGGCGCCTTCCTGGTCTGGCTGATGTACCGGCCGCATTTCGCGGCGACCGAGGATCAGGATCTGAAGCTGGCGGTATTTTGCACCGCCCCCGGTATTCGGGATGCTCTCTCGAACCTAACATCGGAAATTATTGGAACTTTTGTGCTGGTCTTCGCCGTGTTATTCCTGGCGGTGTCGGTGTTCGGTCTAGGCGCCCTGGATGCGTTACCAGTCGGTTTGCTGGTATTGGCCATTGGTTTGTCGCTGGGCGGTACGACCGGTTACGCGATCAATCCGGCGCGCGATCTG
>JAGRHK010000349.1 GCA_020444985.1 Candidatus Competibacteraceae bacterium | reverse complement strand
GATAGTGGCGATAACGCTACCGCCATCCAGCGTTTGCAATGGGTTATTTCCAACGCCAAACTCACAGAATTTCAGGATATTGCGCGACTCCGCCTAGCGCAAGTTTTCTTTGCCGCTGGACAATTGACGGAGGCGGAAAAACTGCTGGACAGTATCACGATCCGCAGTCTTACCGTAGAGGTGGAAGAATTGCGGGGTGATCTTTACTTGGCTGGTAATGATCCTGCCAAGGCCCGAACCGCATATACGGCAGCGCTGGCGGCGGGCGGCGCCAATCGGCTCTTGCAGATCAAACTCGATAATCTGACAGCGCCGACCGCCGACACGGTTGTCCCTGCACCCCCAACCCCGGAACCAGCCCCAGCTCCGGCTCCGATTACTGATGACTCGCCAGCACCAGCGCCCGTGGAACCTGCGCCCCCGATGGAACCGGCCACGAAACCAACTCCGACTGCGGAACCGGCACCCGTTGAACCTGCGCCCCCGGTGGAACCGGCTGCGAAACCAACTCCGGCTGCGGAATCGACTGCGGAACCGGCCGCCCAGCTAGAACCGACTGCGGAACCAACTCCGGCTGTGGAACCGACTGCGGAACCGGCACCCGTAGAACCTGCGTCCTCAGTGGAACCGACTACGAAATCGACTCCGACCGTAGAACCGGCACCCGTCGAACCGGCTGAGGAATCAACTCCGGCTGAGGAATCAACTCCGGCTGCGGAATCGACTCCGACCGTAGAACCCGCGCCCGTTGAACCTGCGCTTCCGGTCGAATCATCCCCGGAACCGGCGCCAACCCTTCCTCCCGCACCTACCGCAGGTCCACCATCATGATTCGCCTTGTATTTCCCCTATTGATCCTGATCCTGAGCACGGGTTGCAGTACAGTTGGCGGCTGGTTCGGAGACTCCGACAACGCCATTCCTCCAGCTGAACTGCAACCGATTAGCCAAGCAAGCAATATTCAGCAGATCTGGACGACTCGGATCGGTTCTGGCGCTGAAGAACAATTCATTCACCTGACACCCGCTCTGGCAGATGGACGCCTGTACGCCGCCAGCCATGATGGCAAGGTAGTCGCGCTGGATGCCCTCAGCGGCCAGCGCCTGTGGGAAACCGCGACGGATTTATCGATCTCTGGCGGCGTTGGCGTTAGCGACGATGGGCTGGTGCTGGCCGGCACCCAGCAAGGCGAAGTCATCGCGTTGCGTCAGGATAATGGCCAGGAAGCTTGGCGCGCGCGCGTTTCCAGCGAAGTGCTGGCGTCGCCGCGCGCCGCCAGCGGCATTGCGGTGGTGCGCACCATTGATGGCAAATTCACGGGCCTGGACACCCGCACCGGCGAACAACGCTGGGTTTTCACCCATACCTTGCCGGCCCTGACCCTGCGCGGCAATGCTTCACCGCTGGTGACTCGTGACCTGGTCATCGCCGGACTCGATAACGGCAAGTTATTGGTGTTGGCGTTGGCAAAAGGACTGCCGCTGACCGAGAAAACCATTGCAGTCCCGCGCGGCCGCACCGACATTGAAAGGCTCATTGACATCGACTCGGAACCCAAGGCGTTTGGCGATACCCTCTATATGGTGGCGTATCGCGGTAATGTAGCCGCCATTGATATGCAAAGCGGCAACTTGATCTGGAACCGTGAAGTCTCCAGTTACGCTGGCCTGGATGTGGATGCCCGCCAAGTCTATGTCAGCGACGAGGCGGACTCGGTGCTGGCGCTGGATCGGGTAACGGGCGGCACGTTCTGGAAACAGACGGAATTGACCGGCCGCCGCTTGTCTGCGCCAAGCGCAACTGCGGATTACGTCGTGGTCGGCGATTTCGAAGGTTATCTGCACTGGCTACGCAAGGAGGATGGGCGGATCACGGGTCGGATTCACGCGACGAACAAAGCGATCATTACGCCTCCGGCCGCTGTAGGCGACATGGTTTTTGTACAAGGCCAGGGGGGGACGCTCAGCGCGTTTCGCGCTGGAGGATAAGCCGCTGGTGTCCGGCCTGATCTTGCGGGTCGCCGTTCCCTCGCCCCTGTATCGAACCTTCGATTACCTGCCTCCGCCAGACTGCGATCTCGCTACGCTGCGGCCAGGAATGCGTGTGCGCGTCCCCTTTGGTCGGCGGCAAGTGGTCGGTTTCCTGGTCGAACTCGGTATTGACACCTGTCTGGATATGGCCAGCCTGCGGCCGGCGCTGGCCATTCTCGACACTGAACCGGCGTTGCCCGCTGATGTGCTGGCGTTGATTCAATGGGCGCAGCGCTATTATCACCATCCCCCCGGAGAAGTTTTCGCGACCGCTTTGCCCGTCTTGTTGCGCCAAGGCGAAACCGCGACACACCCCACGCCGGCGCCTGTCTGGCGCATCACCGAAGCCGGTCGTGCGGCATGCACTGACGCCGCCAACGTGCGCCGTGCGCCGGCTCAGTGGCGAATGCTGGATTATCTGGCGCATTGCCCGGATGGCGTTGAGCCGGAAACCTTGCGCGCTGTTGTCAGCAACAGCGCCGGCATTTTGCGCGCTTTGCGGGACAAGGGTTGGGCGGAACGCTGCGCCGTACCTGAGACGTCCTTGTCTTCTCCGCATTCCCCCCTTCCACCGCCGCCATTGACTACGGCTCAGGCAGAGGCGGTTGCTGCAATTCTTTCGGCGTTGGATCGCTTTGAGGTTTTTCTGCTGGAAGGGGTCACTGGCAGCGGTAAAACCGAAGTTTATCTGCAAGCGATCGAAGCCGTGCTGGCGCACGGCCGGCAAGCGTTGGTGCTGACCCCGGAAATCGGTCTGACCCCGCAATTGCTAGCCCGTTTCCGGGAGCGTTTGCCCGGACCGCTGGCGGTGTCACATTCTGGACTCAGCGATGCTGAGCGGCTTAAAGCCTGGCTGCTGGCGCGCGAAGGCAGCGCCCGAGTCGTGGTCGGCACCCGCTCGGCCGTCTTCGCCCCGCTGCAAGCACCAGGCATTCTGATCATTGATGAAGAACACGATC
>JAGRHK010000348.1 GCA_020444985.1 Candidatus Competibacteraceae bacterium | reverse complement strand
TCTTGCCGCCGATATGGCCGGATTTGCCGATGCCGAGCACCACGATGCGGCCCTGGCAATGGAGCATCAAATCGCAAGCGTGGACAAAGCCATCGTCGATGCGGCTTTTGAGTTGTTCCACGGCCTGCGCTTCAAGGGTCAAAACCTGACTGGCCAAGCGTTTCAGTTGGTCTGGATGCATGACGGGTTGGAATTCAGTCATTCAATGCCGTAGCAGAGGTAATAGCGTGAACGAAAATCCCCAGTATCCTGGCAATCCGGCTGATCAGATATTCATCGAAATCTACCCAGACGACCCGGTCTTCCAGTCGCAGAAAGCGCCAGTTGCTGCCGGTCGTGACGACGCCAAGAATTGAACGCAGCGGTCGCCGCTGCTGTTCATTGAACGTTCGCGCAGCGACCATCTCGGCAATACATTGCGGATAACCCGCCTTGATATTTTCGTTCTTGGCTTCCACCACACACACGACGGGCGCTTCGATGAAAACCTGATCCGGGGAGGCGCTGAGAATAAAATCGCAATATCCATTCAAATCCAGGGTTTCATCCACGCTGAAATCAGTACCGGAAAATAGACTGACCTGCTGCTTGAACAAACGCCGCACTTCCATCAATACCGGGGCGATAATGAATTCGGAACGCGCTTTTTCCGTGTTGATGTTTAAGGCCAGAGGCACGTTTTCCTGTAACAACTGCGTCAGTAACAGACTCGGATTGATGTCTTCCACATCGGTAAACAGCGAATCGGCGGATTTTATGCCGACATCAAATTTCTGTTTGATAATTTGAAGATTTTTGAAGTTGCTGTAGGACATTTTTTATTTTTCATAAGGTTGCTCAATGAGCAAGTCAGGAATAACACGATAGTGTTTTACATTAAACGTGCAAAGCTTCACTGATAAACCAATAGCACAGGACGCAATCAACGCATCAAGCAACCCTAAACCACTTGAAAGGTGGTAAGCAGTGAAATTTGCCAAAGCGCGGTTACAGTCAGTTTCTGTGGGCCAAATAACAGGTAAAGGCACAACCAGGCGCAAGGCTTGTCTGAGTTGCTGGTTATTTTTAGCATCCTGAATCAGTTCCATAACGACAAAACCTGAAACAGCAGGCAAATTATTCAGGCTGGCAAACCAGGTGACCGCTGGCTTATATCCACGTTGAACATCGATTAACACATCAGTGTCAAGCAAGTACATTGTTGCTTACTGCTCAACACGAGATTCGGCTTGGCGGCGTAAATACCGGGCGTGGATTTGACTATCTGCGATGTCTGGTCGCGAACCAATAATATTCTCCCGCTGCCAGTAGGCGACCAGATCCGCACCGGTTTTGGGAAGACTGTCCCCGTTGAGCGACCGGCTTTTCAGGATATCCAAGGCGTACTCAGACAGAGACAGCTTGCGTCTGGAGGCTTCCGTAATCAGCTCTTGCTCTAGTTCTTGTGGCAGGTCAAGGGTTATGGTCATTGCGCTGTTTCTCCATTAACGCGGATAAAATCATAATGAGGCATTTTCATCACCTTTTTATGGATAAAACAGAATAAAACAGGGGCGACCGCAGCCGCCCCTGGCGTTTTTAGCAACGGTGTTGCCCGAGGGCAACACCGCTCATTTTCAACCGGTTGTGGCCGGCGTGAATTCGCCTTCCAGCAACTTGGCGTGTGACGCCGCCAACCGGGCAATCGGCACCCGGGGCGCGGAGCAGGACACGTAGGTCAGGTTAGCAAAGTGGCAGAATCGCATCGAAGCTGGATGACCGCCCTGTTCACCGCAGATGCCAACCTTGAGGCCATTGCGGGTCTTCCGGCCATGTGCGACCGCAAATTGCATGAGCTGACCAACGCCCGCCGTATCCAGCGCCTCAAATGGATTGTCCCTGAGAATTCTGGCGGAGTTGTAGAAGGGCAGGAATTTATTTTCAGCGTCCTCGCGGGAGAACGAGAAGGTCGCCTGAGTCAAGTCATTGGTGCCAAAGGAGAAGAATTCAGCCACTTCGGCAATTTCCTCGGCACGCAGACAAGCCCGCACCACTTCCATCATGGTGCCGAACTCAAAATGCACCTTGACCGCGTACTTGGCCTCGACCTCAGGCAACACCTCGTCGACCAACGCTTTTACCCGCTTCAACTCTTCTACGGTACACACCTGCGGCACCATGATTTCGGGATGGACGTTGACCTTTTCCTGAATACATTCCGCCGCTGCTTCTAGAATAGCGCGGATTTGCATCTTGTAGATCTCAGGATAGGTCAGGCCCAGACGAACGCCGCGATGGCCAAGCATCGGGTTGATTTCATGCAGGGCGCGCGCCTTATGCAAGATTTCTTCCTTCTTGGCCAACACGTCGGCGACCAAGTGGCTGTCGCTGAGAATCCCCAGTTGTTCAACGGCCTTTGGATTGACCTGGCTGAGAATCTGGCTGATCGCTTCCAAACCCTGTGCGGTGTGGCGCAGATGACGCAGATGCTCAATATCGTCAATCAAGGTCTGCTCGGAGGGCAGGAACTCGTGGATCGGCGGATCCAGCAGGCGGACCGTGACCGGACGCGGCGCCATCACCCGGAAAATTTCCTTAAAATCGCTGCGCTGCATCGGTAGCAGTTTAGCCAAAGCAGCTTCACGGTCCTCGGTGGTCTCGGCCAAGATCATTTCCAGAACCAGCGGCAACCGTTCTTTCGCGTTGAACATCCGCTCGGTGCGGCACAGGCCAATGCCCATGGCGCCGTAGTTGGAAGCACGCTGGGCGGCGTCCGGGGTGTCGGCATTAGCCATCACCTTGAGGGTGGCGATCTCGTCAGCCCAGCCCAGCAAAGTACGCAATTCCGGGGTGAATTCCGGCTCAACGGTAGGAACGGCGCCCAGATAGACCTGGCCGGTGCCGCCGTCGATGGTGACCACGTCGCCTTCGTGCAGCACCTTATCGCCGATGATGGCCTGGCGCTGATGCACGTTGACCAAAATGTCTTCCGCGCCGACCACGCAGGGCTTGCCCA
>JAGRHK010000347.1 GCA_020444985.1 Candidatus Competibacteraceae bacterium | reverse complement strand
GATCAGCGTTTTGCCAACGGGTTCGGTTGGCGTCAAACAAATCAAAATTATTCCCAACCTGATCAGCGACGTCATTTCGATCGGCGCTATTCGTCTCAATGCCCCGAACATCCTGGCGCTCTTGAACGCGCGTCGGCAACTGAACCAGGGCGAACTTCCGCAAGCGTTGTCCCTGTCGATCCGCCAGTTGGAACTCTCCCTGCACGGCAGCATTATCGGCGGTAAAACCCCCTCCCCCTCGGAACGAACGCCGTTTGATGATCTGGATACCCTGGGTTGCGGCCCAGTCACTTACTTTGGCGGCGCTCAGTGGGAAGAAATGGGTTACAACAACTTCGTCAGCAACATGGATATGGGCTACCGGTTTACGCCCGCCGAGAACCGCATCAACCTGCAAGTCAACAGTCATACCCAGGACTGGGCCACCCTGCATCTCGACATCGGGTTCGCTCTGAACACTTCATCCACGTCGATTATGCAGTTGGCCACGGCGCTGACGCCCAAGGTCACCGGCCTGAATGTCGTTCTTCAGGACGACGGCTACAACACGCACCGCAATAATTACTGTGCCGCCAAGGCGGGAAAGTCGATCAATGAATATATCGCCGACCATGTACAACGGGTTGTCGAACGCCTGCGCGCCAATGGCATCAAGCCAGGCCCCGGGTTGATTGCCGCTTACCAGCGTTACCTGACCGAGGGGGGCCAAATCACCATGACCGCCAACCCTCCTGCGCCGATTGATCCCGCTGAATTGCCGTTTTATAAAGCCGAGGATGTCGTCAAGCTGGCGGGTTTAACGATCAAAATCAATGACGAAGCGGTTACTGACCTGAGTGTGGATTGGGATGTCGCTCACGTCAGACAGGCGCTGGGCGTCAGACAACAAACGCCTGAAGCCGTGGCATCTGCTGCGCCCGCTGCTGCGCCCACTGCGCCAAAACCCGTCATTATCAAGCAATCCTTTCACGCTACGCCAATTAGTCAACTGAACCAGTACGTTGGCAAAATCGCCAGACTGAAGACTAACACCGGCGCGAGCTATCTCGGCAAGCTGGAAGCGATAACCGAGGAAGGTATCGTTAGAATTACCATCCGTAAATCCGGCGGCACGGCAACCCTGTCGTTGCGCAGCGAGGATATTGCCAAGGCAGAAGTGTTGTACTGAAATTAACGCATATCTTTTTCGAGGTCGCGCTCCAGCAACGCCTCGTAAATCGGCACATCCGGCCACCACTCGGCGATCACGTAAGCTGAGAAGCAAGCGGTGAACAAGGGCAGGATCAGCGAATAGTTACCTGTCATTTCGACGATCAGCACAATACCCGTCAGCGGTGCGCGCACGATGGCCGTGAAATAAGCGGCCATGCCCGCAACCGCAACGGTCAGCGGTTCCGGCGCAACCAGCGGGAACCATTCGCGCCCCAATTCCCCAACGCCCAAACCGAGTAATGCGCCCAGCACCAGCAGTGGAGCGAAAATCCCTCCCGCCACCCCGGTGCCGTAGCTGCCCATGGTCAATACAAACCGCAATCCAAACAACAAGGCCAGCGTCCAGGGATTAATGTATTCATGCCCACTCAGAATCCGCTCCACGATCTGATGACCGCCGCCGCAAACGGTGGGCATCCACCAGCCCATTAAACCGATAATTACGCCCCATGAAACCCACTTACTCACCCGCTTCCAGCGACTCTGGACATCGCCCAAGCGCTGCGTCGCCAACAGGCCTCGATTAAAAAGAACGCCCAGCACACCGGACAGGATGCCTAACGCCAGGAATAGCGGCAAGCTGGCGAGATCGGGAATTGCCGTGACCGTGACATGAAACACCGGGTTTTGCCCCATCAACCAACGGGATAACACATCCGCAGTCATTGAGGCGATCAGTGTGGCAAAGAACACCAGTGAAGCAAAATTTCCCTGAAGTTCCTCAAGAACGAAGACCACGCCAGACAGGGGCGCATTAAAGATTGCCGACAGTCCAGCGCCGGCGCCAGCGGCCATCAGGATGCGCTGCTCCAGGACATCGCTGTTTGAACGGCTGCCGAACGCCTGACCCAATGCTCCACCCATTTGCACCGTGGGTCCCTC
Source organism: Candidatus Competibacteraceae bacterium (assembly GCA_020444985.1). Lineage (GTDB taxonomy): Bacteria > Pseudomonadota > Gammaproteobacteria > Competibacterales > Competibacteraceae > UBA2383. Next base: position 902 of record JAGRHK010000347.1, on the reverse strand, counting down.
GCGGCCCAGGGTCAGGCCGCCTGTTATACCGATCACGCCGCTGAGGAACTTGACCCACAAAATACGATGCCAGACCATCGATCGATAACCCAGCAATACTCCCTTCAGATGGGGAATGCCGCTGCCTGCGGCCGCTGGCGCAAAAAAGCGCACCAGCCAAGCAGCCACGCTAATCGCGATGACGGAAAAGAGGATGGACAGGGCCATACCGCCATAGTCGCCAAATTGCTGCGCAAACTGAAGAAACTTCATGCGCGATGCTTCGCCGACTTCCAGCGCCGTTGCAAAAGCCACAGCCATCAATCCCGAGAGGGCCCCTAGCGCTAGCGCGCGCGGTAAGAGACGCAAGCGCTGGCGGTTCAGTTTCTCCATGCGCCGTTTGGCGCGGCGCAGGTGGGTTTCTTTACGGGATGCTGTTGAATGCGGTGCGAGCGTCATCGATCTGGCATATTCGCCTGCTTGATCCATCAGAACGCGGTCAGCGGGCGTTTCTAAAGTAGATTAAAGGTAATGAAATAAATCCAGAGGATAGCGGCGACCCGCTCGATAATCATCGATACAACGCAGCACCATTGGACTGCGGAGTCTGGTTCCCAGGGCAACCATTTCTTCCCGAGTCAGCCAGACTGCCCGCTGAATCCCGTGGTCGAGTGGTTGATCAGGGTGATGATGCAGAGCGACGCCCGAGAAACAGGTGCGAACGAAGGTATGTCCTTTGGGATGGGTCCAGTAGTAAATCCCGACGATAGCATCGACTTGAACTTCCCAGGCGGTTTCCTCCAGGGTTTCCCGAATCGCCGCCGCCGCCAGCGTTTCATGTTCGTCCAGGTCCACACCAGGCTGGTTGTAAACCAAAGCATCACCGTCCGCATATTCCTATACCAACACAAACCGACCAACCC
>JAGRHK010000346.1 GCA_020444985.1 Candidatus Competibacteraceae bacterium | reverse complement strand
GCTGGCGGAATCGGTGCCAGAGAAGGTGCGCGCGCGCTTTTGTGGCATCCACTTCTTCAATCCGCCGCGCTACATGGCCCTGGCGGAACTGATTCCCTGCGCAACGACCGATGCGGCGATTCTCGATTCGTTGGAAACTTTTTTGGTGACCACGCTCGGTAAAGGCGTGGTCCGCGCCAAGGACACGCCGAATTTTGTAGCCAACCGCATCGGCGTCTTTTCCATGGCCGCGACGATGCATCATACGCAGGCGTTCGACCTGGGTTTCGATCTGGTGGATGCGTTGACCGGTCCCGCCATGGGTCGAGCCAAGAGCGCGACCTATCGCACGGCTGATCTGGTTGGCCTGGACACTATGGGCCATGTGCTCGAAGGTTCTGCGCTGGCGCTGCAACATGATCCATGGCAGTCGTGTTTCACGACGCCGGACTGGTTGAAAGCGCTGATCGAAAAAGGCGCACTGGGCCAAAAGACCAAGATCGGCATTTACGCCAACAAGGGTAAACAGGTGCTGGACCCGGCGACCGGGGCATATCGGGACGCCAGCGCCAAACCGGATGAAGCCGTGCAGGCTATCTTGAAGATCAAGAATCCTGCGGAAAAATTCGCCGCGCTGCGCGCCAGCGCTCATCCCCAGGCGCAATTTCTGTGGGCGATTCATCGTGACGTTTTCCATTACGCCGCCGTGCTGTTGGCGGAAATCGCCGATAACGCCCGCGATGTGGATTTCGCCATCCGCTGGGGGTTCGGCTGGAGCATGGGACCGTTTGAAATCTGGCAGGCCGCTGGCTGGAAGCAGGTCGCCGACTGGATCGAAAAAGATATTGCCGACGGTAAGGCCATGACCAAAACGCCGCTGCCGGCCTGGGTGCGCCAAGTCGATGGCGTCCATCGCCCGGAGGGTTCCTACTCCGCAGCGGAAAATGCTTACAAGCCGCGCTCCACGTTGCCGGTCTACCAGCGTCAACTTTATCCCGAGCAAGTGCTGGGCGAAGCGCCGCATCACTACGGCGAAACGGTGTTCGAAAATCCCGGGATGCGCTTGTGGACCAGCGGCGATGACATCGGCGTCGTCAGCTTCAAGACCAAGATGCATGTCATCAGCAACGATGTGCTAAGCGGCGTGCAGGAAGCGCTGAAGATCGCCGAGCAGCGGTTCAGCGGCCTGGTGCTGTGGCAGACCTGCGCGCCGTTCAGCGCCGGGGCGAATCTGGCCGAAGCGATGCCGGTGGCGCTGGCCGGGGATTTCGATGCCTTTGGCCACATTGTGGCGCAGTTCCAGCAAACCACTGCCGCCTTGCGTTATTCCGCGATTCCCGTCGTCGCGGCAACACAGGGCCTGGCGCTGGGTGGTGGTTGCGAGTTTTTAATGCATTGTGACCGGGTCGTGGCGGCGCTGGAAAGCTATATCGGGCTGGTGGAGGTCGGCGTGGGCCTGATTCCGGCGGGTGGCGGCTGCAAGGAATTCGCCCTGCGCGCCATGATCGAAGCGAAAGGCAGCGATCTGCTGCCCTTCCTGCGGCCGTATTTTGAGGCGATGGCCATGGCCAAGGTCTCGCGCAGCGCTGAGGAGGCCAAGCAACTGGGCTATCTCAAGCCGTCCGACATCATCATTTTCAATCCCTACGAACTGCTGCACGTCGCCAAGGCTCAGGTCCGGGCGTTCGCAGAAGCGGGTTACCGACCGCCGCAACCACGCCCGATTCGCGTGGCGGGCCGTACCGGCCTCGCTGCTTGCCAGATGGCGCTGGTCAACCTGCGCGACGGCGGGTTCATCTCTGCCCACGACAACCGACTGGGCCTGGACATTGCCGAAGCGCTGTGCGGCGGTGACCTCGATCCCAATACTCAGGTGGACGAAAACTGGCTGCTCGCTCTGGAGCGCCGCAACTTTGTGGCGCTGGCCAAGGCCCCGCCAACCCATGCCCGGATTGAGCACATGTTGCGCACCGGCAAACCGTTGCGCAACTGATTGCAGGAGAAATACGCCATGAGCAAACCCATTCAGGAGGCTTACATCGTTGCCGCAGTCCGCACCCCGGTGGGTAAGGCGCGCGGCGTCTTTCGCAACACCCGCCCGGATGACTTGCTGGCCCATGTCCTGCGTGGAGTGGTGGCCCAGTGCCCCGGTTTGGACCCGCAACAGATTGGCGATGTCATCGTGGGTTGCGCCATGCCGGAAGGCGAGCAGGGCATGAATGTCGCCCGCATCGGCTTGTTGCTGGCCGGACTGCCCGACAGCGTGCCGGGCATGACCATTAATCGTTTCTGCGCCTCCGGGTTGCAGGCGGTGGCGCAGGCGGCCGACCGCATTCGTTTAGGTGAAGCGGATGTCATGCTGGCCGCTGGCACGGAAACCATGAGCATGATTCCGATGGGCGGCAACAAGATCGCCTTGAATCCTGCGGTGTTCGCAACGGATGAGAATGTTGGCATCGCCTACGGTATGGGGTTGACCGCCGAGAAAGTCGCGCAAGAGTGGAAGGTATCGCGGGAGGATCAGGACGCCTTTGCCGTAGAAAGTCATCGCCGGGCTTCCGCCGCGATTGCCGATGGCGCGTTCCGCCAGGAAATTCTGCCCTATACCGTGCTGGAGCGGTCGCCGGATGTGCAGGCGGTACAGGTCAAGGTGCGCGAACAGGTGGTGGCAAATGACGAAGGCCCGCGTCCCGGCAGTACGTTGGAGGCCTTGGCTCAATTAAAGCCGGTGTTTGCGGTGAAAGGCAGCGTCACCGCCGGCAACAGTTCGCAAATGAGCGATGGGGCGGCTGCGGTGCTGGTCATGAGCGAGCGCAGGGTCCAGCAGTTAAATCTCAAACCACTGGCCCGTTGGGTCAGTTACGCGGTGGCTGGGGTGCCGCCGCAGATCATGGGTATTGGGCCGATCGCGGCGATTCCCAAGGCGCTGGAACGGGCGGGATTGCGTCAGGAGGATCTGGACTGGATCGAGTTGAATGAAGCGTTTGCCGCACAGAGTTTGGCCGTGATTCGCGAGCTGAA
>JAGRHK010000345.1 GCA_020444985.1 Candidatus Competibacteraceae bacterium | reverse complement strand
CTCTCGCAACGCACCGAGGAGCAAGCCTCCGCCCTGGAAGAGACGGCCTCTTCAATGGAAGAACTTACCTCCACCGTGAAACAAAGTGCAGATAATGCTGGACAGGCGAATCAGTTGGCTGGCGTGGCGCGCAATCAGGCTGAACAGGGCGGTCAGGTGGTTGAGCAAGCGGTGACGGCCATGAGCGCGATCAGCGCCAGTAGCCGCAAGATTGCCGACATCATCAGCGTCATTGACGAGATTGCCTTCCAGACCAACCTGTTGGCCTTGAACGCAGCCGTGGAAGCGGCACGGGCCGGTGAGCAAGGCCGGGGCTTTGCGGTAGTTGCCGGCGAGGTGCGTAAACTGGCGCAACGCAGCGCCGATGCAGCGAAGGAAATCAAGGCATTGATCACCGACAGCGTAGCCAAGGTCGAGGATGGCAGCCAACTGGTGGATCGGGCTGGGCAAACCCTGCGCGAAATTGTCACCGCCGTCAAAAAAGTCAGTGATATTGTGGCGGAGATGGCGGCGGCGGCGCGTGAACAGGCGTCGGGCATCGAACAAGTCAACAAGGCGATTCTGCAAATGGATCAGGTCACGCAGCAGAATGCGGCGTTGGTGGAAGAAACTGCAGCGGCCAGTCAATCAATGGGTGAACAGGCCCGCGAATTGCAACAATTAATGACGTTTTTCAGGCTGGATGAGCAGGCGCTTAGCGAAAAGCCGACGACCGTAACAGAATCATCTCGTTCCACGAGCAAGGAATTTACAGCCGCTGTCAGGCCAGTGGCGAAGACGGCTAAGCCTGCGGGTCGATCGGTGGCTCGACCCGCAGCTCGACCTGCGGCCAAACCCGCGCCTGCCGAGAAGAAGCCAACGGCAACGCATGCCGCCTCCGAGGAATGGGAAGAATTTTAACCGTTTCCACGCGAATGCTCATGGCCACTTCGTTAAGAAAGTCTTGAATTTTATTAATTACCCAGATGCGTGGGGCCGGTTAGCGTAGCGTAACCCACGACAGCCGAAGCCAAGCGAATCGGTGGGTTACGGGCTGACGCCTTACCTCGCCCTACGCAGAATTTAACAGCCCTGCATAGCAGGGAGGGAATCAGGAATTCATCATGACAACTATTGAATGTCAGGCTGAATTGGACATCGCCGCTGCTAGCGCTCTGCATCAACAATTATTGAGCGCCTTGCAAGCCGGTGAGCCTCTTGAAATTGAGGCTCAGGCCGTGCGCAGAATTCACGCAGCAGTGCTACAGTTGTTTTTAAGCTTGGTGAATGAGGCGCAGTCGCTGGATTTGCCAGTGCGTTGGCGCAACCCCTCGCCCGCACTCGTGGAAAGCGCGCGGCTGCTGGGGCTGGCTGATCAACTGAAACTGGACGTGACGTAGCAACCCGCTTGCAAGCAATGAATGAGCAGGGCTTTGGTCGACAAGCCGGCTCCCATCATGATGAGCGATTTTTTATACAGTTTTCAGGTCGACGGAGATTCTACTAATGGCGACAATATTGATTGTAGACGATTCCGCATCCATGCGGCAGATGGTCGAATTTACTCTCAAGGAAGCTGGCCATCAGGTCATGGTAGCTGAGGACGGTCAGATCGCTCTGAACATTGCCCAGGGCGCCCCAGCCGACTTGGTGATCACCGACGTGAATATGCCCAACATGGATGGCATTAGCCTGATCAAGGAATTGCGGGCGCTGCCTGCTTATAAATTTACCCCGATCCTGACCTTGACGACCGAATCTACCGCTGAGAAAAAAACTGAAGGCAAAGGCGCTGGCGCTACGGGCTGGATCGTCAAACCCTTCAATCCGGAAAAATTGCTGGCGACCGTCAACAAAGTACTGGGATAAGCACCCATGGCCATTGACATCGGGCAGTTCGTTCAGACTTTCTTTGACGAGAGTCTTGAGGGGCTGGATGTGATGGAGGCAGGCCTGCTGGCCTTGTCGCCCGGCGCAGCCGATCTGGAACAGATCAATACGATCTTCCGGGCCGCTCACTCGATCAAGGGCGGTAGCGGTACCTTTGGCTTTGGTGAAGTGACAGACTTCACCCACGCCATGGAAACCCTGCTCGACAAGATGCGCGAAGGCCGTCTGACAGTGACTGCCGAAGCCGTCAATACTCTGCTTGAATCCGTGGATTGTTTGCGAGAGATGCTGGTGTCGCTCCGAGAGCAGGCGGATATCGATAACGCGCAGGTTGAGGAATTGCGGGTTCGCCTGCTGAAGTTGCTGGAGCAGAATGAAAGCAATGAGACCGCAACGGGTAAGGCTGCGACTGTCGAACCCACATCGCCGCTCTCGTCGCCCTCGCCCGTTGCGGAAACGACCGATTGGCGGATCGAATTTCTTCCTCACGCGCCGTTGATGCATAGCGGCAACGATCCGGTGCGCATTTTCCGGGAACTCGCAACGCTGGGCGCATTAACCGCTCAAGCCGATTGGAGTCGGCTGCCGCGCCTGGCTGAGATGAATCCCGAAGACTGTTATCTGTCCTGGCAGCTTGAATTACGCGATGCTGAATCTGAGGAAGCCGTGGCGGAAGTCTTTGCCTGGGTTGAGGACGAATGCGATTTGTGTATCGAACCGTTGGCTGGATCGCTCCCGCCCGCAGCGCCAGAAGCCCAGAAATCCACCCGGACCGATGCGTCTGAAGCGGCGCAAGCTTCCGCTGAAGAGGCCCAACAAGGCGAACTTGTGCTCGAACGGCGCACCACCAGCAGCGACCGACGTAAAGGCGAACGCCGGACCAGCGCCGCTGTTGCGGATAGCGGCTCTATTCGCGTGAGCATTGACAAGGTCGACGCCGTCATCAATCTGGTTGGCGAATTGGTTACGACGCAATCCATGCTCAGCGCGCTCGGCGCTGATTTCGAGATGAGTCAACTGGATAAGCTGCACGAGGCGCTTGATCAACTGGATCGCAACACTCGGGATTTGCAAGAGCATGTGATGAGCATTCGCATGCTGCCGGTGAGTTCCGTATTCAGTCGCTTTCCACGCATC
>JAGRHK010000344.1 GCA_020444985.1 Candidatus Competibacteraceae bacterium | reverse complement strand
ACAAGAGTACTAACGGCACTTTTCTCAACGACTCCGAACAGCGCATCCCGCGCGAACACACGGTACCGCTCGGGAATGGCGACCGTTTCATTCTGGGTGAATATGAAATCGAGGCGACGATGGTCGCGGCGGAAGAGGGAGACGAGGCGGTTGAGGCGGCGGGTCCGGTCACCGATATCGTACTCCGTCCGAGCGTCACGCCGGCAGACAGCAACATCCCTGAAAGAAAGACGCTATCGCCCATTGCGTCTTCCCTCGATATCGTCAGTCCCCCGTTCAGCGAAAGAAAGACGCCATCGCCTATTGCGTCTTCCCTCGATATCGTCAGTCCCCCGTTCAACGATCTGCTGGCGGAAAGTCGGGACAGTCTGGGACTGGGGCATTCCACCCCCGAGTTGCGCGCACCGAGCGGCGTAGCCACTGAACCCCCTCTTGATGTTGGCGGACCAGAAGGCGCTGCTTATGAACCGCCGGATCTGCTAAGCCCGGAACCACCGCCTCTGGAAGAGACTCCAACGCCGCCGGACGAGGAACCGGCTACTCCGCTTTTGTCATCTCGGCAAGAAATGCCCGAGGAGCTTTTTTCCCCTGAGCCGGCTAGCCCGGCTGAACCGGAGGTGCTGCTCATTCCCGATGACTGGTGGCAGGCGTCTCCCGTTTCTTCGCCGACGCCGGAACCGCCTATTGCATCCCCATTCGCGGAACCTGTCGCGCTGCGATCGGCGCCCGTCGCGCCCCCCCCAACGCCGCTGCCAGCACCGCCGGTGGTCGCCCCTCCTGGCCTGGATACGTCAGCCTTGTTGCGCGCTTTTCTGGACGGCGCCGGTTTGCCTCAGATGCGCCTGAACGATGATCAGTTGCCCGAAATCATGGCCAACCTGGGCGCCATGTTCCGCGAGACCGTGCGCGGCCTTATGGATATTCTGCTTGCTCGTGGCGATCTCAAGGGTGAATTCCGCCTGGATCGCACCGCGATTGGTCCTCTGGAGAACAACCCGCTCAAAACCCCACCCGGTCAGCCGCCGCTGCGGGTCGAGGAAGTCATGACGCTGTTGTTAATCAGCCAAAAGGGCGCCTATATGTCGCCGGTGCAAGCCGTGCAAGAGAGTTTTCACGATATCAAGGCTCACCAATTGGCGGTCGTGGCGGGCATTCAGGCTGCACTGACCCGTCTGTTGGAGCGGTTTGATCCTGATCATCTGGAAGCCCGTCTTGGACAAAGCGTGCTTGATAATATTTGGCCGGCGAACCGCAAGGCGAAGTACTGGGACCTGTTCAATGCAGAATACCAGGCCATCGCCCGAGAAGCCGAAGATGATTTCAATGAACTGTTTGGCGACGAATTCGTCCGTGCTTATGAGGAACGACTGCGCTCGGAATGAATTCGCCTACAATAACGAATCATCCATTCGCGCCGATTATTGTTCCATGCCCGGAATGCTAGGATTGATAAAATCACACTCAATTTTTCCCTCTCCGCTGATGGAGGGACAAGGGATTAAGGGAGCCAATGCAGCCATGAAACGAGCAACGCGACCATGAGTTGGTACAGCAAAGTCGTCTGGTCAGAAGGGATGTTCCTGCGTCCTCAGCATTTTCAGCAGCAGGACCGGTATCTCGAAGCGCTGGTTCGACAATCCTGTGGTTCGCTGCGCCCTTATGCCTGGGGCGTGGCGGATCTGGCGATCGACCGGGAAGCGCTGGCGCTGGGCAAGGTAGGCATTACCGCAGCCCGCGGGTTGTTGCCCGATGGCACGCCTTTCAGCATTCCCGACCATGACCCTCCACCGACGCCGCTGGATATTGACGCCGAGGCGCGCGATGTGCGCGTCATGCTGGCGTTGCCCTTGCGTCGCACCGGCATGGCCGATGTGGAGCGCGGCGACTATCAGGATACGGCAGCGCGCTACCGGGCCACGGCTTGTGAAGTACGCGATAATAATGTGGATACCGCCAACAACAGCGCACATCTCGAAATCGGCGAGCGCCGGTTGCGCCTGTTCCTCGATACGCGGGACGCCAGCGACTACACATGCATCGGTATCGTCCGGATACAGGAAAAACGCCCTGACCAAACCGTGGTGCTGGACGCCGACTATTTACCGCCCTGTCTGGATTGTCGCGGCGTGCCGGCATTAAAAGGTTTTGTTACCGAAGTGCTGGGTTTGCTGCATCAACGCGGCGACGCGCTGTCGGAGCGCGTGGTCGGCGTTGGCGCTTCGCGCGGGGGCCTAGATATCGCGCAGTTCTTGCGTCTGCAAGCCGTCAACCGCTTCGAACCGCTCTTTGCTCACCTGGCTACCATGCCGGGTCTTCATCCAGAAGCTTTCTACCAGATTGCCCTGCAGGTCGCTGGCGAAATGGCGACGTTTACGGACAAGGTCAAGCGACGCTCCCCCAGTTTCCCGCCCTACGATCACGATGACCTGCACAAAACTTTTGGCGCCCTGATGAGCGAACTGCGTCGTTCGCTGAGTCTGGAGGAAGCCGAAGCAGCGATCCGCATTCCCATCGAGGAGCGTCAATACGGCATCCGGGTGGCGATCATTACCGATCGCGAACGCCCGTTGTTGACCAAGGCAACCTTTATTTTGGCGGTGCGCGCTGATATGGCGACCGACCTGTTGCGCAACCGATTCCCGACACAGGTCAAAATCGGCCCTGTCGAGCGCATCGCTCAGTTCGTCAATCATCATTTACCCGGCATCGGCGTCAGCGCGTTGCCCGTAGCGCCGCGGGAAATTCCCTACCGGGCCGATTTCATCTATTTCCGCCTGGATCGCAGCAGCGAATTCTGGAAACAACTGCTTAATTCGGGCGGTTTCGCTTTTCATGTGGGCGGCGAGTTTCCAGAGCTGGAAATGGTGTTCTGGGCCATCAAAGAGTGATCGAGTAACGAACCGTGACTATCGACGATCCATTTGCTACGGGCGGCGACGAAAGCGAACGCACCATTATCCGACCAGCGCCGGGTGGACGGCGTCCGGACGCGGCGGCCTCGCCATCGCCTCCCTC
>JAGRHK010000343.1 GCA_020444985.1 Candidatus Competibacteraceae bacterium | reverse complement strand
GTCAACAAAGCGGAATTCTGCAAATAGGAGATATTTTCTTGACACGCATACCAGGCATCCTGCCGATAGCGCAGGGAACGATTATAGACATACCGGACGCACCCAAACGTCTGGCTCAGGTTTTTCTCCTGCTCCGGCGCGGGGTAAAAGCGGTAACGATAGGCTCGATAGGTCATTTACAGAATATATTAATTTCTGTAAATACTGTCAATCGCCTATTAAACAGGCATCAGCCGTCCTTGCGGACGGCCCGCTATCCCTCTCCGGCCTAAAGGCCAGAGTCTCTCGCGGAAAATCTGATGAAATCGCCACAGCCCCCGACTCCTCTGGGTAGCCGATGGCGCCGCAGACTCTGGCTGTGCCTAGTCGCGAATGGCTTGGGTCAGGCGCTGACCGCGATTTTCGCCACGATGCTGATCGGCCATGTTGTGGATCATTGGCTGCACCCGTCGGTGGTGCTGAAACCGACGCTCGCCGCTCCGGCACTGGGATTGCTCTGTGCCGCCGCCCTCCATGCCTGGTTGCGACTGCGAGAACGGGTAGATGCCGAACGGCTGGGGCAGGATTACGCCTACCGGATGCGGTTGGCGCTGTTCGACCGGCTGAGCACTTTATCGCCTCGTCTGGCGCAAAAGCGTGGGCGCGGCGGATTGTTGCTGCGTTTCATCGGTGATTTGACCGCACTACGGCAATGGGCCAGCCTGGGGTTAGCCCGGCTAAGCGTCGCGGGAACCACTGCGCTGGCGGCCTTGCTGGGATTGGCCTGGCTTGACGCCGGACTGGCGCTGGCGATTGCCATTCCGCTGATCGCCGGCATGGGCGCGGCACTGTGGCTCGGCGGGCCACTGCGGCGGGCGGTACGGGAAACCCGCCGCCGCCAGGCGCGGCTAGCCAGCCAAGTGCATGAGCAGATCGCGGCGCTTTCGGTGGTGCAAGTGTGCAATCGGAGCCGAGGCGAACGCCAGCGCCTATCCCGACAAGGTCAGCGCTTGCGCGATGCCATGCTGGCGCGGGCGGCTATCAGTGGCCGGTTGCGGGCAATCACCGAAGCGACTGCCGCCTTGGCAACACTGACGGTGCTGATCACCGGGGTGATCGAAACCGCTTATGGTTGGAGCACACCAGGAACGGTCATCGGCGCCATGGCCATTGTCCACCTGTTGCTGCCGGGGGTACGTGACTTAGGTCGCGCCCACGAATATTGGCATGCTTATCAAGTCGCACTGGAAAAAATCCGCCAATTCATGGATCTGCCAAGTCTGGCAACAGAAAAACACGACGCGCAGGCTTTGGTTTCAGCCAATGGCCAACTGGAGTTTGCTGGCATCGGCGTGCATGGCGTCCTGGAGGAATTCAGTGCGAGCACCGGACCGGGTCGGGTCATCGCCATTGTCGGCCCCAACGGCGCGGGCAAATCGACCTTGCTGAGTCTGGCAGCCCGTCTGTTCGATCCAGATCGGGGAATCGTGTGTCTGGATGGGCAAAACTTGGCCGACTGCACTCTGGCGTCGATCCGGCGAGCCATCGGCATGGTCAGCGACGAATTGCCTTTGCTCAGAGGGAGCATTGCCCGCAACCTGCGTTACCGTTGGCGGAATGCGCCGGACACAGAGGTGGCACGCGTTTGCGCCCTGTGTGGAGTGGATCAGTTGCTGCAAACCCTACCAGCGGGCGAACGAACCCTGTTGCAGGAACGCGGCGCCAACCTGTCGCTGGGGCAGCGGCAGCGCATTGCTCTGGCACGGGCGCTGCTCGGCAATCCCAGCGTGCTACTGCTCGACGAGCCGGACGCCCATCTCGACACCGATTCCAGCGCCGTGCTGGATCGGGTACTGGCGCAATATCGCGGCACGGTGTTGATGGTGACCCACCGACGGGAACGGCTGTTTCAAGCCGATGAAATCTGGCACTTGGCGGATGGGCGACTCGTTGAGGCCGGTCCGCCGTTACGGCTGCTCAATAGCGATGGGCCAACCCAGCATTTATTCGGGATGGAAGCCTGGCCACAGGCCGCAGCGAGGTAGGATGATGTGGTTGATGTCATTCGATGCACTGCCCGCTCCGGCGCTTGAGGAAATAGCGGTCGCAGCTTCAGCCTCGGCTACTCTCCAAACCGTCACTCCGCTTTCGACCCCATCGCCGACCCACGGTGTTGTCCAGCATTGGTTGAAGACTGATCCAGCGCAAACTTACTACCTGTATGTACCACCTGGAATCAGCGGTAATGCTCCAGTGCTGGTCGTCGTCCACGGCGTGTCCCGCAACGCCGAGGAGCAGGCGCGCCGGTTTCGGCGATTGGCTCGCCAGTATGGGGTGGTGCTGGTCGCGCCGCTGTTTCCCACCGACCGCTTCGCCGACTATCAGCGCCTGGGTCTGACTGGGCAAGGCGAGCGATCCGACCAGGCACTACAGGCCATCGTAGCCGAAGCGCGGCAACAGACGGGTGTCACTGGCCGCTTGTACCTATTCGGTTACTCGGGTGGTGGCCAATTTGTTCACCGCTACGCAATGGCGCATCCTGAACAGGTGGCGGCGGTCGCCATTGGTGCTGCTGGTTGGTACACCTTTATTGACCCGCAGCTTCGTTTTCCGCGTGGCCTGAAGATCAGTCGCCGGACGGGAGTACGGTTTCGGCCAAAACGCTTCCTACGCATCCCGATGGCGGTTTTTGTCGGCGAGCACGATATTCGGCGCGGCAAGGATCGGCCAGAACTACGGCAAACCGGCAGGGTGGATGCCCAACAGGGATTGACTCGGCTGGAACGCGGCAATCGCTGGATCGACGCGATGCGCGCCGCCGCCAGGGATCGAGGGTTAGACACGCCCTATCATTATGAGGTGCTACCCCACGCCGCGCATTCCTTCGCCACCAGTATGAAACGGGGTAAGCTTGGTGTACGGGTGTTCGATTTTCTGTTTGGTCCGCCATCGCGAATTGCCTCGTGATAACGCAGTCTGGCAGGGCGTCTCACTCAAAGCGCCATGATTTGCCAAAGCTCCTGACTGGAAACCACATG
>JAGRHK010000342.1 GCA_020444985.1 Candidatus Competibacteraceae bacterium | reverse complement strand
AGCAGGCGTGGCATCCGCAGTCGCCATTGCAGAGCTTGCACGATGCCTTCCAGAAGGTAGGCGATCACGATGCTGGCCAGCACCGGCGCCAGATCGCGGCCCATCAGCAGGATCACGCTGGTGCCGAGCACCAGCACAACGGTCAGAATAACGGCTTGGGGATCGTGAAAAAATCGTTCAAACCACTCGTTGAGGATTTTCATAAAGCCTTTTCATGTTGGTTTCTCACTCTAAACGATGTTAGCAATAAAGTTGCTCTCCTCCCAACCGAATGCTAAAGGATTTCCGAACCGCCACTGCCCGGCGTGGTCTATGAGTTCTCGGACCTGCTTTAGTGCATCGCGCCAAAATAGTGCAATAAGGGCGGTATCCCGCTGCTCCAATGCGAGCCTGAATGACGGTTCAGGCGTCGTTCAGGTTATAAAAACAAAAGTAACTCATTGATTTGGATTTTCTTTCTAAAAATATTCCTGCTGGGCGCCGCCTGGGGTTTATTTGCTCCGCTGCATCTCTTTTTTATCCATAATAACCACATATGGTCCATTAATTGCTTTATTCCCCTCAGAAGCGTCCGTGGGAAAGTTGAACCGCAGCCCAGCGCCGCCGAGGACCGAGGAACAGGCGGTCTCCAGCCCACACACCGGCTGGAATCCGGCGCACGGATCGAGGGAGGAATGCATCCATGTCAACCTGACAGCCTTGAGCGGAAGCGCTGATGCTTTCGTGATCCTAATAGAGAGGTTATGACCATGAAAATTTTTAACCGCTACCTGTCGCGATACGAAGAGAGCCGCGAAGAGGTGCTGACGCTCCATGAATACCTGGAGCTGTGCAAGACCGACCCGAACGCTTATGCCAGCGCTGCCGAGCGCCTGCTCAAGGCCGTTGGCGAACCGGAACTGGTGGATACACGCAACGATCCCCGCCTGTCGCGCATCTTTCAGAACAAGGTGCTTAAACTCTATCCTGCTTTCGAGGAATTCTACGGGATGGAGGATTCCATTGAGCAGATCGTATCCTATCTTCGGCACGCTGCGCAGGGCCTGGAGGAAAAGAAACAGATTCTCTATCTGCTGGGTCCGGTAGGCGGCGGAAAATCGTCACTAGCCGAACGACTCAAGCAATTGATGGAACGCGTACCGTTCTACGCTATTAAAGATTCGCCGGTATTTGAATCACCGCTTGGATTATTCAATCCCGAAGAAGACGGTCCTATTCTGGAAGAGGATTACGGGATTCCTAGTCGCTACCTGCGTCATATCATGTCGCCGTGGGCGGCTAAGCGCTTGCAGGAATACAATGGCGATATCACCCGTTTCAAAGTCGTCAAGTTGCGTCCGTCTATTTTGCATCAGATCGCCGTCGCCAAAACCGAGCCGGGCGACGAGAATAATCAAGACATTTCCTCGCTGGTCGGCAAGGTCGACATCCGCAAGCTGGAGCATTTTGCCCAGAACGACCCGGACGCCTACAGTTTCTCCGGCGCACTGTGCCGCGCCAACCGCGGCCTCATGGAATTCGTCGAGATGTTCAAGGCGCCGATCAAAGTTCTGCATCCCTTGCTCACTGCAACGCAGGAAGGCAACTACAACAGCACCGAGGGCCTGTCGGCCATCCCTTACGAGGGCATCATCCTGGCGCACTCCAATGAGTCGGAATGGCAGTCCTTCAAGAACAACAAGAATAATGAGGCGTTCCTGGATCGGGTCTACATCGTCAAGGTGCCCTATTGTCTGCGCGTGTCGGACGAGGTCAGAATTTACCAAAAATTATTGACCCATAGTTCTCTGTCGCAAGCGCCTTGCGCGCCCGGAACCCTGGAAATGCTGGCGCAATTCTCGGCGCTGACCCGCATCAAGGAGCCGGAAAACTCCAGCATCTTTTCCAAGATGCGCGTTTACGATGGCGAGAACCTCAAGGACACCGATCCCAAGGCCAAGTCGATGCAGGAATACCGCGACTATGCAGGCGTCGACGAGGGCATGACCGGTATTTCGACCCGCTTTGCCTTCAAGATCCTCTCGCAGGTCTTCAATTTTGACCATGCCGAGGTCGCGGCTAACCCGGTTCATCTGCTCTATGTGTTGGAGCGGCAAATCGAGCGCGAGCAGTTCGCTCCAGAAGTCGAGGAGAAATATCTATCCTATCTCAAGGGCTATCTGGCGCCGCGCTACGCCGAATTCATTGGCAAGGAACTTCAACAAGCCTATCTGGAGTCTTATTCCGAGTATGGGCAGAACATCTTTGACCGCTACGTGACCTACGCTGACTTCTGGATTCAGGATCAGGAATACCGTGATCCCGACACTGGCGAATCGTTCGATCGGTCGGCGCTCAACGCTGAACTGGAAAAGATCGAGAAGCCGGCCGGCATCAGCAATCCCAAGGATTTCCGCAATGAAATCGTCAATTTCGTACTGCGGGCCAAAGCCAAAAATGCGGGCAAGAATCCCGCATGGACCAGTTACGAAAAACTGCGGGCGGTCATTGAAAAGAAGATGTTCTCGACCACCGAGGATCTGCTGCCGGTGATCAGCTTCAACACCAAGGCCAGCGCCGACGAGCAGAAGAAGCACGCGGAATTCGTGGATCGCATGGTTGCCAAGGGCTACACGGCCAAACAGGTGCGGCTGTTATCCGACTGGTACCTGCGGGTCCGCAAGGCATCCTGACGGAGGATATCGCTCATGGCCACGTTTATCGACCGGCGGCTGGACGGCAAGAACAAAAGCGCCGTCAACCGCCAGCGTTTCATCCGGCGCTTCAAAGGCCAGATCAAGAAAGCCGTGGCCGAGGCCATGAATGGCCGTAGCATCACCGACATCGATAACGGCGAGAAAGTCAATATCCCCGCCCGCGATCTGTCCGAGCCGGTGTTCGGCCACGGACCGGGCGGGAGGCGCGAGGCCATCCATCCCGGCAACAAGGAATTCGTCGCCGGCGACCGGGCCGCCCGGCCGCAGGGCGGCGCGGGCGGTGGCGGCGGTGGCGGCGGTCAGGCCAGCAACAGCGGCGAAGGC
>JAGRHK010000341.1 GCA_020444985.1 Candidatus Competibacteraceae bacterium | reverse complement strand
ACAAGTGTTTCAATCCGCCATTGGCGGTAGAAAGAAGTGGCGGTAGAGATAAGCCGAGCGGCGTAGCAGCCCGAAAAGCATTCACTCAACCGGAGGAAAAACTCCCTGTTCTCGTTCGATTGTTCTCGCCCAGGCGGGTCGCCCCAGTAACCGGTCGGCATAGCGCTCCAGCGTCACGTGACCGAGCGGGATTTCGAACGCGCGCGCCCAGGCCAGGGTCTGCGCCGCCAGCAGGTCTGCCGCTGTAAAGCACTCGCCCACCAGAAACGCCCGCTCGCCTAACCCGGTCGCCAGCACCCGCGCGGCCATGTCCCATTCCCAGTGCGCCGTATCGAAAATCGCCGGGACGCGCCGCTTTTTCGGCAGGGCAAAGCGATGTTTGGTGATCGTCCACAACGGCTGTTCCAGTTCGCTCAAGATGAAAAAGCACCACTGATCATACAGCGCGCGTTCTACGGAGCCAGAGGGAGGCGTCAGACCACTGGCGGGAAAGCGATCGCCAAGATAGGTACAAATCGCCGCAGATTCGCTCAGGATCAAATCCCCGTCGACCAGCGCCGGCACTTTGCCGCCGGTATTGATGGCCTGGTAATCGGGTTTGCGGTCGTCGCCGGCTAATAGATTGACGAGGTGATATTCATACGTCGCGCCGACTTCCTCCAATGCCCAGACCACGCGTTGAGAGCGTGTATTGGGGCAACCATAGACATGCAGCATCGCGTTTCTCCGCAAAAATGGAAAGATGATTGATTACTATAGGCATTCATGCTTGGTTCCGCCAGGATGAACGGGTGATCGTGTTCAAGCCGGGCTTACATCCGCATACTGACAGAGGGCATTCATTATGTGCTGAACCGACAGGCCGGTTTCCAGAGCAGCACTTCGGTCGCGTGCTGCTAGATCGCCCCTTCCTGGCTTGGGATTGGTGCGCCTCGTGGCTAAACTTTGTGGTGTTCCCCTCTGGAGGTGCGACGCAGACCGCGAACGACGAGTCTGCATCGTTGATTAACCGATAGAGGCTTGAAATGCGAGACTCCACACAGGAATTAACTCGATGAGCGCAAAGAAAATTTTAATATTGGTAGGCGATTACGTCGAAGACTATGAAGTCATGGTGCCGTTTCAGGCGCTGCTGATGGTCGGGCATACCGTTCATGCGGTTTGTCCTGACAAGAGCGCGGGCGATACCGTGCGCACGGCGATTCATGATTTCGAGGGCGACCAGACGTACAGTGAAAAGCCCGGTCATCAATTCACGCTGAATGCGACCTTTGCCGAGGTTCAGGCGGAAGCGTATGACGCACTGGTGCTGCCCGGCGGTCGCGCCCCGGAATATCTGCGTTTGAACCCGGCAGTGTTGACCATCGTGCGTCACTTTGCCAACGCCGACAAGCCCATTGCAGCCATCTGTCATGGGGCGCAGATTCTCACGGCCGCAGGGGTGCTGCAGGGCAAAGCGTGCTCTGCTTATCCCGCCGTTGCGCCGGAAGTGACCGGCGTCGGCGGCTGCTATGTCGATCTTTCGGTCGACCAGGCTCAGGTCGATGGCCAGTTGGTGACCGCGCCGGCCTGGCCCGCGCATCCCGCTTGGCTGGCCCAATTTCTGCGCGTCCTGGGCACCCGGATTGAACCCTGAGCCGCTCAGAATCCCCGATCCAGTGAAGCGTTATTCGTTCAGGATGCGAGAAATTCGATGAGGCGCTTCTTTCCCTATGGCCCGCTGGAAATCGCCCATTTGCAAGACCGCGACCCACAGCTCGGCGCGCTGATCGAGCGGATTGGGATGATTGAACGGGAGATGCAGCCCGACCTTTTCACCGCACTGGCGCACAGCATCGTTTCTCAACAGATTTCCAACGCAGCGGCGGCCACTGTCTGGCGGCGACTTGGCGCTGTTTTGGGGGAATGGACGCCGGAGCGGCTGGCTGGGGTAGCATGGGTCGAGCTGCGCGCATGTGGACTGCCCCCGCGCAAAGCGGAATGGCTTCAGCGTCTGAGCCATTGTGTTATGCAGGGTGATCTGGATTTATCGGCCTTGCCGACGCTGTCGGATGCCGCCGTGGTGCAAACGTTGTCCGCTTTGCCAGGGATTGGCGTATGGACAGCGGAAATGCTGTTGATCTTCGCGCTGGGCCGACCCGATGTGGTCAGTCGCGGTGATCAGGCGATTCAGCGCGGGATGCAGCGGCTGTATGGCTTAGAGACGCTCAATCGAACGCAGTTTGCGCACTATCGGGAATGTTACCGGCCCTATGGCACGGTGGCGTCGTTCTATTTGTGGGCGTTGGCGAGCGAGCGGTGAGCAGCCCGCATCAAGACGATAGATAGTTTATATCTATTGATCTACTTGAAACAATCCATTTTACTAAACCCAGCGGTTAGACGATCATGGCGGCAGAATTGGTTCACAGGAGAGGCTGTCATGTTGAAAACCCTGACTTTTGCGTTAGTGCATGTTTCAGTAGCGTTTACGGTGGTGTATTTACTGACGGGAGACGCGCTGGCCGGTGGTGTAGTCGCCCTGATTGAGCCGGCCTGCAATACGCTGGCTTATCATTTCCATGAGAAAATTTGGGCGGCGGTGCGGCGGCCATCCTGGATCTTGGCCGATGATCACCAATCCCCGTGTAAGGCTTAGACGGTGGGGGCGTTCAGAGTGAAGTGAGCGCCGCCGATGCAGACTCCTTAGAAGCATCAAAAAAACGGCCTCATCCCAACATGAGGCTTTGATCTGAACTTTTCAAACAGTCGCTAAGGATTGTTGACGACGTGAGCCTCCTAGCGCAGCCTGGGAATCCGGTTTAGCCGGTTTAGCCTGTGGGGGCGGTGTAGGTGTAGTCTGGGAATCTGGCTTCTTGACCTGAGAAGCCGGCTTTTTAGCTTGGGCTGCCGGTGCAGGCTGGGAATCTGACTTCTTAGCCTGAGGGGCCGCCGGTGCAGGCTGGGAATCCGGCTTAGCCTGAGAGTCTGACTTTTTGGTCTGAGGCTCCGGCTTTTTGGCTTGGGCCGTCGATGCAGTCT